>JACRBM010000059.1 GCA_016219275.1 Chloroflexota bacterium | reverse complement strand
TGGCCGACTAATTGTCGGCGCAGTTTTCGCGCGCCTGCACGACGACAGAAAGCCCGCTGAGACCCAGGTTGCGAAAGAAATTTGGCGATCTTGGGTCGGGGAGGAGGCATTTCGCGATTCCTCTCCGACAAACTGCTAGGGATTTTGGATTTTAGATTGGAAGTTGGAAGTTGGATATTAGACGTTGGATCATGGTGCGTTAATCTCCAACCACCAATTTCCAAGACAATCTGAAATCTCCAGGTGAAGTAGTGAGACTTGCAAATTCAAAATTGATTTTCGTGCTGGGTCTGCTCGGAGTGTGGTTGAGCGCGTGTAGTTCGAATGTGCCGACTGTGACGCCAACCCGCGCCGCAACGCAAACGCCATGGATCATTTATGTGCCGATCACGGTGACGCCCGAACCGATTATCGCGACTCCGTTGCCGACGGTTGCGGCTATTGTAGCGCCAACGGCACGCCCGACCGCGACACGCGCGCCGGTCGTCGCGAAACCTGCCGCGACTAAACCGCCTGCCGCACCGCCGGCGCCGGTTGCGATTGCGCCGACGGCGACGCCCGCGCCGAAATGTTCGTACGGTCCGGTCACGCTGAAGGAACCCGAGGACAATGCGCTGCGCCGTACCAAATCGAGCAGTGTCGGCGGCGACACATTCCGGTTTATCTGGGACCCACCGCCGGAACTTGCCGGCGAAGTGTCCTCCAATGTGGGATACAAACTTGTCGTTAATTCACGACGCGGTGGTTTTACCAACGGCGCGACCTTGTATCTCTCGCACAACAAGTTCGTGCGAGAAGGTAAACTTTATATCATGGACAAGCCCGCGGTATCCGCGCTCGCGAGCGGTGATAGTGTGGAAGTGACCTGGAATGTAACGGTCATTCAGGCGGGCGGCGCAATCAGCGAGGGCGATCCCAACCAAGTTCCGCCTAACGTTGCGCTTTGTGGCGCGCCGAGTCCGACGCGAACCATTCACCTTAATACGTTTGAATAGACTTTATCGGAAACAACTTTTGCCTCTCGCCAAGACGCCAAGCACGCAAAGAATCATCTTGAAATAACTTGGCGTTCTTGGCGGCTTGGCGAGAGATGTCTTATTCCCGACACTGTCTAATGATTTCGATTCGTAGCAAGACCCAAGAAAGGATGGCGATGTTTACACGTTTCGTTTTACTTGGTGTAATTGCACTACTGTTCCTTGGATTGATCGGCTGTGGCACTGCGCCAACGCCGACTCCGGCGCCGACCCAGCCGCCCATTATTCAAACCGTTATCATCACGGCGACGCCTGCCCCGGTGACAGCGACGCCGGTCCCTCCGCCTGCTACGGCAGTCCTTCCTACGGCTGTGGTCACCCCGACGGTCGCGGTGGTGGCTTCGCCGACGCGCGTTGCAGTGGTGAACACACCACGCCCCGCCGCCACGCGCACTCCAACCAAACCCGCTGTCGTCCCAACGGCAACCCCGTTCCCGCTCAAATTCGGCGCGCCCGTTCTCAACGCGCCAATCTGGACGGATAGCCAGAAAGACCAAGTGGTGGCAAGGGGAGGCGCGATGGTCTTGGACTGGAAGTCGCTGGGGGGACTAGGAGGCGACGAGTGTTATCGGATTGACATCCGCACCGAACCGATCAATCCCGGTCCCGGCGTTGTAGCCAAATCCGATTACTGGATTGTCAAGTGTGGAGACCAGACGGCGGTCAACGCATCCGTCAAGTTCACCATCGAGTCACCCCTGCGCGGTGGTTCGGCGCCGAACTATGGATCCATCGAGCCGGAAGGCGAAATGTGGGCGTACTGGACGCTCACGGTCGTCAAGAATCTGGGTTCGTGCGACGCCAACTACCAATTCCATTGCAAGACCGCACCCATCAGCGCGCCGGGTCAAGGGTACTTCAAGTTCGTTCGTGCTTCATAAACGAGGTCAATCTTGCCGACACCACGCGCTATTCAACGGCGCATCAAAAGCGTGCGCAACATCTCGCAGGTCACGCGCGCGATGGAAATGGTCGCCGCGTCGAAAATGCGTCGCGCCCAAAACGCGACGCTGGCGAGCCGCGCCTATGCCGAAAAATCCTGGGAGGTGCTGACGTTTCTCGCGAGCCAACCTGGTCGCAGTAAACTGATGCACCCCCTGCTCGAATCGCGCGAGCAAATCAAAAACATCGCGCTCATTATCATCGCGGGCGATCGCGGCTTGTGCGGAGCGTATAACGTCAACGTTCTGCGCAGCGCGCTCGACTTTACCGTCAAGCAGGACAAGCCAACCAAGTATCTCACGATTGGCAAGCGCGCCACCAGTCTCATCGCGCGGATGCGTAAGGAATTGCTCGCCGAGTTTTCCGGGTTGAGCGAAAAGCCCAAGATTCTGGACATCGGTCCAATCGCCAAGATCGCGATAGCCGAATTTCTCAAAGGCAACGTGGACGAGGTGTACATCACCTACACCGATTTCGTCAACGTACTCGTGCAAAAGCCGACGACGCGCCAGCTCTTGCCGATTCAAACCGCGCCCATCGAACAGCACGATGGCGCGAGCGCGGTCTATCTCTACGAGCCAGACCCGGAATCGGTGCTCGATTCGGTGCTGCCGCGTTTTACGGAACTGCAAATCTATCAAGCATTGCTCGAATCGGTCGCGAGCGAATGGGCGGCGCGCATGGTCGGCATGCGGAACGCGACTGCGAACGCGCGCGACTTGATTGATTCGCTCACGCTCGCGATGAACAAGGCGCGGCAAGCGAACATCACGCGCGAAATGCTCGACATTGTTGGCGGCGCGGAAGCCCTCCGCGCGACACTCAAAGCAAAGGCAAAATAAAATGCCTCGCCCCCATCCCCCGACCCCTTCCCCCTCTCCTGATTCGTAGTTCAGAATCAAGAGAGGGGGAAGGGGTGCCCGAAGGGCGGGGATAGGGGTGAGGATTCGGAGGATCGCATGGCAAAGGGTTCGATCGGTCACATCGTACAAGTTACCGGTCCGGTGGTAGACATTGAATTTCGCGCGGAAGAATTGCCCGAAATTTATCACGCCCTCGAAATTAAAAATAATGATACGCGTCTCGTCCTCGAAGTTCAACAACACCTCGGCGAAAACTGGGTGCGTTCTGTCGCGATGGATACGTCCGACGGTTTGCGCCGCGGGATGCCGGTCATTGACACCGGCGCGCCGATTTCGGTGCCCGTAGGCAAGTCCGCGTTGGGGCGCATCTT
The DNA here is from genome assembly GCA_016219275.1 of Chloroflexota bacterium. Lineage (NCBI taxonomy): Bacteria > Bacillati > Chloroflexota > Chloroflexota bacterium. Next base: position 51,841 of record JACRBM010000059.1, on the reverse strand, counting down.
TAACGTCACGGGTGACCCGATTGACCAAAAAGGTCCGGTGGTTGCGGAGAAATATTATCCGATTCACCGTTCCGCTCCTCCATTCGAAGAACAAGTGACCGTGCCCCAGTTTTTTGAAACGGGTATGAAGGTCGTTGACCTCGTCGCGCCGTTCACCAAAGGCGGCAAGGTCGGCGTGTTCGGCGGCGCGGGTGTGGGCAAGACGGTGATCATTCAAGAGTTGATCCGCTCGGTCGCGACGGAGCACGGTGGCTATTCCGTTTTCTGCGGCGTCGGCGAACGCTCGCGCGAAGGCAATGACCTCTACCTGGAAATGAACGAGTCGGGCGTCATCGAAAAAACCGTGATGGTGTTCGGTCAGATGAACGAGCCGCCCGGCGTGCGTTTGCGCGTCGCGTTGTCCGGTCTGACGATGGCGGAATATTTCCGCGATGAAGGTCGCGACGTTCTGTTGTTCATTGACAACATTTTCCGGTTTGTCATGAGCGGTTCCGAAGTGTCCGCGTTGCTGGGTCGTATGCCGAGCGCGGTCGGTTATCAGCCGACGCTCGCGCAAGAGATGGGCGAATTGCAAGAGCGCATCACCTCGACCAAGCGCGGTTCCATCACTTCGATGCAAGCGATCTACGTGCCCGCCGACGACTATACCGATCCCGCGCCGGTCGCGACGTTCGCGCACTTGGACGCGACGATCTCGCTCGAACGTTCCATCGCGGAGCAAGGTTTGTTCCCGGCGGTGGATCCGCTCGCGTCCACCTCGCGTATTCTCGACCCGAACATCGTCGGCAAGGAACATTACGACGTCGCGCGCGGCGTGCAACGCGTATTGCAACGCTACAAAGAACTGCAAGACATTATCGCGATCCTGGGTATCGAAGAGTTGAGCGAAGACGACAAGTTGGCAGTCGCGCGCGCGCGCAAGATTCAGCGTTTCCTCTCGCAACCGATGCGCGTCGCCGAAGCGTTCACCGGTCGTCCGGGCAAGTACGTGTCGGTCAAGGAAACGGTGCGCGGTTTCAAGATGATCCTCGACGGCGAACTCGACGACATTCCCGAAGGATACTTTTTCATGCGCGGCACGATTGACGAAGTGCGCGAGGCGTTCCGCGAAGGGAAATTGTAATTCACATGTCAACGATCAGGCTGGACATTGTGACGGTTGAACGGCTGGTCTTTAGTGCCGACGTGGAGTACGTCAGCGCGCCGGGCATTGACGGCGTGCTCGGCATTCTGCCGCACCACGCGCCGCTCATCACGGCGCTGACCGAAGGTGAACTGCGCTACAAAAAAGGCAACGAAGAATTGAGTTTCGCCATCGGCGGCGGCTTTATGGAAGTGCGCCCGGAAAAAGTGACCGTGCTTGCCGACAGCGCAGAACGCGCCGACGAGATTGACGAAATGCGCGCGCAACAAGCGCGCGCGCGCGCCGAGCAGGCGCTCAAAGAAAAACCGGCGAGCGATGTGGATGCGGTGCGCCTCGAACGCGCGGTGCGTCGCGCCGACATTCGCTTGCGCGTGGCGAAACGTCGCCGCAGTGGGCGCGAACCTTCTGCCGGTCCAGAAATCGAGACATAGGCAACTCATGTTTGTCCGTCAAATTGGCATTGACCTGGGAACGGTCAATGTACTAGTGTATGTGAGCAATCGGCGAGGGATCGTGTTACAAGAGCCCTCGCTTGTCGCGTTATCCCTGTCCGATTCGCGTCTCGTCGCGTTGGGCGAAGAAGCAAAAGCCATGCTCGGTCGCACGCCGGAAAACATCGAAGTGATGCGTCCGATGCGCGACGGTGTCATCGCGGACTATATGGTGACCGAGGCGATGCTGCGCTACTTTATTACCAAAGTGTGCGGACGCATCCAATTGATGTTCGGCGTCAAGCCGGACATCGCGGTCAGCGTCCCGGTCGGCGTGACAAGTGTGGAAGAGCGCGCGGTGCACGACGCGGCGATTGCCGCTGGCGGACGCACGGCGCATCTCGTGCCCGAACCGTTCGCCGCCGCTCTGGGCGCGGGCTTGCCGGTCCATACTCCGACCGGGAACATGGTCGTGGACATTGGCGGCGGCGCGAGTGAAGCCGCGGTCGTTTCGATGAATGGCATGGTCGTGTCGAGCGCGGTGCGGATCGCCGGCTTGAAGATGGACGAAGCGATCTCGACGTACATTCGCAAAAAATACAACTTGATGATTGGCGAGCAAACCGCCGAAGACATCAAGATTCAAATCGGCAGCGCGTTGCCGATGGAAGAAGAACTGACGCTCGAAGTGCGCGGGCGCGATCAAGTGGCTGGGTTGCCGCGTACGATTCGCGTCAACTCGGGTGAAATCACCGAAGCGATCACCGAACCATTGCAAGCGATTTCCGGCGTCGTGCGTTCGGTGCTCGAAAAAACGCCGCCCGAACTCGCGTCAGATATTATTGATCGCGGCATGGTGATGGTCGGCGGCGGCGCGTTGCTGCGGAACATTGATCGCTTTCTGACGAAAGAAACCGGCGTGCCGTGTTACGTTGCGGACAATCCTATGGCGTGCGTGGCGATTGGCGCGGGTCGCGCGCTCGAACAATTGGATATGTTGCGTAAGAGTATGCCGCAGTTGTAAATCGAAAGATAAAAGTAAAAAGCCAGTCGGAGATTTTCCGCTGGCTTTTTGTTTTCACTTTTCATTTTTGTTTTTTCTTTTAACTTTACAAATAGTACGCCATACTTTGTAATCCAACGACGGGGTCAATGTTATAGACCTTGATTTGGGAAGGCACGTTCAACGTGATCGGCGCGTAGTTGAGAATCGCCGCGACGCCCAGCTCGACGACCTGAGCGGCGACGCTTTGCGCGACATCGGCGGGCACGGCGAGAATGACGACGCGCACGCGTTGCTCGCGTATGACGCGCGCGAGTTCGGACATATCTTGCACCGTCAAGTTGGCGATGCGCGTGCCAATTTTTTGCGGCGCATTGTCAAAGATCGCGACGAGGCGAAAGCCCTTCGGTTCAAAGCCGCGATAGTGCGCGAGCGCGTGACCCAGGTCGCCCGCGCCGATCAACGCCACATCCCACACGCGATCCACATGCAGAATGTGTTGCAATTGAGTATGGAGATACTCGATGTTGTAGCCGGTGCCTTGCTTGCCAAATTCGCCAAAGTACGACAAGTCTTTGCGAATTTGCGCGGACGAGAAACCGAGTCGTTCGCCCAACTCTTGCGACGAGGTGATTGCTTTACCCTCGCGCGCGAGCAATTCCAACGTGCGTAGATAAATCGGAAGCCGTTCAATTACAATTTCGGGGACCGCATCGGCGGGCATCGTGTTCCTCCTCGGATTGTCATTGGCTCGCTGTCAATACCTATCATAACACGAATTGGCATAACTCGCAAAAGTCAGATGCCGATACCAGGTTTTCCCCAAGCAACCTGGCATCTTGCGCGCCTGTGGTATTCTCACAACCCTACCGAAGGTGGGGATTGCTTCGTCGCAAACGCTTCGCGGCTCTTCGCAATGACGCCTGGTGGCTTGCGTTTTTGGGTGTGCGTCAAAATTTTGGAACACTCAACCTTGCGAAGATTTCGACGACAAACCAAATAGGATTGCCGATCAACCTTCGCAAGGTTTCTTCACCACCCAAAAACTTGACGCCCACCCCACGTTTTTTCGCAAATTGACTATTCTTCTCTTTTCGATTATTCTCCACCCCGATGCAAGACGAATCTCTTTTCTTTGACGAAGCAAAAATTTTTGTCCAAGCCGGTAACGGCGGCAACGGCTGTATGAGTTTCCGCCGCGAAAAGTACGTGCCGATGGGCGGACCCGACGGCGGTCACGGGGGCGATGGCGGCGATGTGATCGTCGCGGTCAACCCGCGTCTCAACACCCTGCTCAGTTTTCGCAAACGCGCGCATTTCAAAGCCGAACACGGCTCGGCGGGACAAGGTAATAATAAACACGGCAAGAGCGCGGACGACTTGGTGGTGATGGTTCCGCGTGGCACGGTTGTGCGCGATGCGGAGACGAATGAAGTGCTCGCCGACCTCGTCGCACCGGACGCGCGCGTGGTCATTGCGCGAGCAGGTCGCGGCGGGCGCGGTAATTCCGCGTTCGCCAGCTCGACGAACCAAGCGCCGCGCTGGTCCGAAAAAGGCGAGCCGGGCGAATCACGCTGGGTGACGCTCGAATTAAAATTGCTCGCGGACGTGGGCATCGTCGGCTTGCCGAATGCCGGCAAATCCACGTTCCTCGCATCGGTCACCGCGGCGCGACCGAAAATCGCGGACTATCCGTTTACGACGCTCGTGCCGAATCTCGGCGTCGTCGTGATTGACGACCGCGATCTTGTGCTCGCCGATATTCCTGGGTTGATCGAAGGCGCGCATGCCGGTGTGGGGCTGGGCGACAAGTTCTTGCGTCACGTCGAGCGGACGCGCGTGCTCATTCATCTGCTCGACGGCGCGACGGAGGACCCGCTGTCCGCGTTCGCAACGATCAATCGCGAACTCGCCGAGTACAGTCCCGCGCTTGCCGCGAAACCGCAAATCGTCGCGCTCAATAAAATGGATTTACCGGACGCGCAGGCGCAGTGGCGCAACGTTCAGCAAACGCTGTCGCGGCGCGGAGTTTCGGCGTTCGCGATTTCGGCGGTGACCGGGCAAGGCGTGCGCGAATTGTTGCGCGCGGTTGCGGATCAAGTCGCCACGTTGCCGCGCGAAATGCCAGCGCCGGTCGCCGAGGAATTACCGGTGATTCGTCCTCCCGCCGACGAGGATGCGTTCGAGGTGTCGCGCGAAGCGCATGCCTTTCGCGTGCGCGGCATCAAGGTCGAGCGCGTCATTGCGATGACGAATTTCGATCAAGCGGAAGCGCTCTTTCGTTTACAGCGTGTCTTCAAAGCGATGGGCGTGACCGACGCGCTTGAACACGCGGGCGTGCGCGAAGGCGATAAAGTTCGGATCGGAGAAGTGGAACTCGAATGGAGAAGCTAGGCGTCCTCGGCGGCACGTTCGATCCGCCGCACAAGGGACATTTGTTGATCGCGCACGAAGCGGTGACACAACTTGGCTTGACCCAGGTTTTGTTTGCGCCGACGCGGCAGCCACCGCACAAACCACAGAATCACGTTACGCCAATCGAACATCGCGTCGAAATGGTGCGGCTGGCGATTGCGCCGTACCCGCGCTTCGTTCTATCGCGTATGGACGTCGAGCGCGATGGTCCCACGTACACTGCCGACACCATGCGCTTGTTGCGCGAACAATCGCACGACGCGGTCGAGTTGTACTTTATCATGGGAATGGACTCGCTCGCGAATTTGTTGTCGTGGCACGCGCCCGCGCAGTTGATCGCGCAGTGCCGGCTCGCGGTGTTCAAGCGACCGGGTTTTCACGCGAACCTTGCCGAGATGGAACGCGCGTTGCCCGGCATCACTGAGCGCGTCGTGATGCTCAACTCGACGATGCTGGATATCGCCGCGAGTGATCTGCAAAAACGTGTCAGCATGGGTGAATCCATCGCGGCGGCCGTGCCCGATGTGGTCGAAGCGTACATCAAAGCGCATGGCTTGTATCGGAATAGTTGACTGGATGTAGCCAGTATTGTCATTGCGAGCCCCGAAGGGGCGAAGCAATCCACAAGTTGCACGGGGATTGCTTCGTCGCGCAAAACTCTCCTTGCGATGACCCCGGTTTAACCAAAGAGCGTAACGATGACTCTGCTGATCGGTTTCGTTCTTTCGATTGTTCTCATTTCTATCCCGTCTGCCATCGCGATGTTTGTTTTGTGGCGATTAGATCGCTATGAAAAAGAACCGCTGTGGCTGGTGGGAATTTTATTTGTTTGGGGCGCGTTGCCCGCGGTGATCTTGTCATTCATCAGTCAAGTGATTCTCGCCGAACCACTAAACATCCTGTTTGGAAAAACGTTGGCTCATTCGTTGACCGGCATTTTCGTCGCGCCCTTGACCGAGGAGACGATCAAGGGCGCGATCATTCTCGTGTTGTTCTTGGTCTATCGCCGCGAATTTGATGGAGTGATGGATGGCATTCTCTACGGCGCGATGGTCGGTTTTGGATTTTCGTTCGTCGAAGACGTGCTCTATCTGCTCGGCGCGCTCGACGAAAAAGGATGGATGGGCTGGGGCACGCTCTACGTTTTGCGCGTTGGATTATTCTTGTTGAACCACTCACTCTTTACCGCATGTATCGGCGCGGGGTTTGGCTTGGCGCGCGTGTCAAAGGAACTGTGGAAGAAATTCGCGTTCCCCATTGCCGGTTGGCTGCTCGCGATGACATTGCACGGGATTCACAATACCGGCGCGGCGTTGGGCGCAGAGACGTACGGCTTGCTCTGCATTGGCGCGACGCTTGTGGATTGGATCGGCATCCTGATGATGTTTGGGCTGATCGTGATTGCACTGCGGGAAGAAAAAAAGTGGTTCAAGTATCTCGAACCAGAACTGCAAGCGGGTGTCATCACGGCGGAAGAATCCGAGTGGGCGCGCAACTTGAACGCGCGGAGCACGCGCGGTTGGCGCTTGTTGTCGCGGCACGGCATCAGCGGATGGTTGCGCTGGTCGCGTTACGTGCAGATGATCGTTGACCTCGCGTACCAAAATCATCTCAAGCAGGTTGATGGGGAGAGTGCGGCAACGGATCGGCACATTGCCGCGTTGCGTCAGCGCATCACGCAGGCGCGCGAGAAATTGCCGGTGGTGTAGAAAAGACCCGAAGGGTTTACGCACAAGCGACCCTTCGGGTCTTTGCCGATGAACGTGGAGCGATTGAGTTTATTGTAGACGTTCGAGCGGTCACGGTCAAAACCACAAGGTGAATCAATCATAAAAAAACAACTCGGCAGACTTTTCGTGTCGCAGAGTTGTTTTTTAGTGCACGCGCGCTTGTTAGAGTTCGCCTTTTTTGGCAGGAGTGGCTAGTCCCAATTTCTGACGGACAAACTCCCGAACTGTACGCATTGCCTTGATTGCCGCGCGGGCTTCCTCTTGGGTCGCGGTTGCGCCTGGATAGCGAAAATCCACCGCATAGTCGTTGAGGAGCAAGAGCAAGTCGCGTGTGAATTCAAAATCGGGATGGGCAGGCGTGATGTGGTCCAGCAAGACTTCAAGATCGTGGATGGGGCGAAAGATAGTACGGTGTTTGGCGAGAAACGCCTTGAGATATTTTTCGGCGCATTGTTGCGCGTGAAAACAGATCGCGTCGTAACTGGGATTTTTCCGCACGCGCAACTCGCGTTCCGCAACATGATAATCGCTCTCGGCTTTTTCGATCCACTCGTTAACGATGTCGTTCATACAGTGGCTTGCCTCGTGTCATAATCTCAGCCAGGAACGCGTCGCCCAGCGCGAGGCGCTCTTGCAGTTGGCGGGGAGTGCGCACGACCACATCAAGTGGAAAGGGACGCGGCGAAAGCGCCCGCGAGATTTCGAGTCGTTGCTGTTTTTCACGCAACGCAGTCTCCATCACGACAAGCAGATCCACATCGCTCGCGGTAGTGGGCTTGCCGTACGCGTACGAGCCAAAGAGAATAATCTGTTCGGGATCAAACTGATGGACGATTCGTTGCGCCACGTTGCGAATCGCGCGCATTGCAACTCGCCGATGCGGTGGACGAACTACTTTCCGGTTGAGTGTTTGCGTCTTTAGCATAATTCGAGTATAGCACATACGAGAAAAAAATGAAAAACAGTAGGCGCGCATCGCGCAAGCGCGCGAGAAATTGCCGATGGTGTGAAAAAGACCCGAAGGGTTTGCGAACTCTTCGGGTCTTCAATTTACACCAGCATCCGAAAGATAAACGGCATCAGCAAAATCACGACGACGATGCGCGCGAGTTGAAACAGACTCACGATGAAACTTTGCGCGCCGACTTCATCGGCGATGACCGGCATCAGCGACAAGCCGCCTGGCGCGCATGCCAGCATCGCCGTCTGGGCGTCCACACAGAGCCAACGCGTCACAAAGTACGCGAGAATCATCGCGCTGAGTACGGTGGCAATCGTCGTCGCGATGACGATGCCCAGGGCTTGTATGAGCGAAGCGACGGTCTCCGGCGTAAACGCGATGCCGACGAGAATCCCGATCCCAAGTTGCGCGACATTCCGCAAAATCAGCGGCGGCGCTTGAAGCTGGACTCGCGCGAGTTGTACACTCGCGACCACGACCATCGCGCCGATGACGCCGCCAGCGGGCACTTGGAGCGCGTCGAAGGCGAATCCACCGACCGCGCTGATCGTGAGGCACACGACCCAGGGCAAGCCGGTCGGCGAACCATTTTCCGCCGCGGGCGTGGTAATCGGCTGGGCGTGACCATTGTTGCGCGCGCGGTATCGCGCGAGGATGGGAATCGAAAGATTGCTCGTCAGCAGACGGACGGTTTGCAGCGTCGCGACGAATGCGACATCGGCTTGCACCGACATCGCCATCGCGGTCATTTCCGCGACGCCGCCCGGCGCGGTGCCGAGAAACGACGTGTAGAGATCAATCGCGGCGAGGCGCGCGAGCAGATAGCCGATCAACAAACTCGATGCGGTAAACCAGATCGTCGCGCCGCCGATGGGCAAGATCATCGCGCGCGTGGACGCGACTGTTTTACGATCAATCTTGAGTCCCAGGGTCCCGCCGATGACGGACTGCACGAGTACGCGAACAAACGATGGAACTTCTGGATGTGGCATGCCCAGCCCGGCGACAATCGCGATGCCGATCATGGGTCCCAGGATCGAGGGGGCTGGGAAGCGCACGCGTTCGGCAAGCCACCAACTCGCGAGCGCGACGAGAAGGATGATGACGACGTTGATGAAATCAGAAATCACCTAGCTCCTCGATGAGTAGTTTTGGATTCAATCCTTCTGCGCCGAGACGCGTACGCGCGAGTTCGTCTATCGAATCGCGCAAGCCGATTGACCACAGCGATTGCAGGAACGAGCCTGCCTCGCGTGTTTCGTACCAACCCTCGCCAAACTTGTCGAGCAAGAAATTCGCTAACTGCCGTTCGCGTATCCAGGCGCGCAAAGAATCCGCGACATGAAACGCGTCGTCAATGTCGTCGAGATAACGTTCAGCGTGAATCTTGATACGCAATGCTTCACTCAGTAGTTGCGTGTACGCGTCGTCCGCGCCGGCGAGTCCGTCGTCGTGCAGAATCAGTTCGTACTGCAACTTGGCAACGTAACGTCGCACCGCCCACAGGTTGTCGAATAGCGCAAGGCGGCGATACTTTTCTGCTTCGCGCGTCGGCACACGCAAAATGTCCACGAGCCAACGCGGGTTTTGCGTGAGGTGCTCGAACAAAAACGCGAATGTCTCGCCGACCGCCTCATCGCCGGCGCGGCGAAATTCGAATGGCAGGTTCGCGTCGAAATGCGTGAAATGCTCGGCGCGTCCGGCGGCGTGAAAGAACGCGCGATAATCGCCGTGTCCGCCGATGGGTTTGACGACGAGATACACTTCATCCGGCACGCGCACCGCCGAACAAAACGCGCGCGGCGATTTGTGCGGACGTGCATCCGCGTCGAGGGTTAACCCAGGTGTGGACGCGAGATCGAGTCCCATGCCGGCGACGGTGCCTTTGAACACGCGGACGAGTTCGCTCGCCGGGAAGAGCTCGTCGAATTGGGGCGCGCGGAGGAAGAACGCGACATCGCTCGTGTCCGCTTCTTTGCGCGGCACGCGCGCGTCGGCGAGACGCGTTTCTAGATCGCGCTCGAACATGTCGGTCGTATTGTCGAGCAGGGGTTTGAGTTGCTTGGCAACCGCGCGCAAATCCCAGCCGCCCACGCGCTCGATCATCGCGCGATAACCGGCAAAACCGAAACGCCGCGCGAGGTCGTGCTGAGTCTGGATGCGTTCGATGCGCTGCGGATTCTGCTGGATCATCACCGCGAGCTGGCGCGCGTGCAAATCGTGGCGTTTCGACCAATCGCTTTCGCGCACGAGCGCGGCGCGAATGTGGCGGTATGGAATCGGCTTTCCTTTCCACTCGATGGTCGCTTGCGATTCCGCGTTCGCAATCGTTTCGTTCAACTCGGTCAACGCGTGGTCAATCAAACCGCGTACCGCAAAATCCGCGAGATGGCGCGTCGCGTTGCTTTCGTCGCGTTGCAGCGCGATGATCTGTTCGTGCACGGTCGCTTCGTCAAACAAGTCCGCGTGGCGTTCGTAAATCGGTGCGAGTTCGCGTTTGTCTTTCAGTCCCGCGCCGACAAGATAATGTTCGCGCGCTACGTCGTGGCAAAAAAGTTCGGCGCGTTCGACAAGGGTCGTTTCGGTCATACCGCCGCGAGGTGATCGAGCAGTTGCTTGATGAGGAGCGTGAGTTGCGGGTGCGATTCTTCCAAGTGCGTGATGGTGGTGTTCATTCGGCTGCCGAGCGACGGATAATGCGACGCGGCGTCCGATGCACTCAAGACGACTTGAATGTCTTGCCTGAGGTGTTCGAGAATCTGGCGCGACTCGGCGTCTACGCCGGTCGTGTGTTCCAACTCGGCGTGCAGTTGCTCGAGCAATTCGCGGAGGCGCGATGATTGCGAATCGGTCATGGTCAACTCCTTTCGGGCGCAATCAAATCACGGTCGTGCCAATCAGCAAGAGCGCGGCGGATAAAATCATCGCCGGTCCACTGTACGGCAGTGGCAGAAAGAACGAGGCAAGCGAATAGACGAACAGCAGGAACGCGATCAGCCAGAGAACCGAATTTGGTTTGTGCGTTTTGACTTTCATAATGTCTCCTCAGCAGTTGTGAGGCAAGTTGGAAACTTGCTCTACAATTTGATTGCTCAGTTTACCGACCGTGACATTGCTTGTATTTCTTGCCGCTTCCGCAAAAGCAAGGATCGTTGCGACCCAGGCGCGGCGAATCGGCGCGCACGGCGGGTTGCTTGGAACTTGGGCGGTTTGGAGCGGGCGAAGGCGTTAGCGGCAACGGGGTCTCGTACATGATAGCCGGAGCGAGTTTTTCTTGGCGCGCGATTTTCTCCAGGTGGTCGGCGATCTCTATCGCGCTTGCTTGTCTCATCATAGGGGCGTACTTGCGCCACGTTGGCAAAAGTTGCATCGCGCGTTGCAATGCGTTCTGCGCGTTCACAAAATCACCGCGAACGCCATGGATGCGTCCCAGGTTCATCTGCGCTTCAAATTGATTTGGATCAAGTTCCAACGCGGCAGTCAGTTCTGCAATCGCTTCGTCGAGATACCCGAGTAAACGCAATACGTTGGCGTATCGCACACGTAGATCGGCGTCCTTGGGATTGCGAGCCACTTGGTCACGAAGCAAGTCCATGGCTTCGCGCGGGTGCATCTCGCGTCCGTCCGTCATCGCGAAACGAACGTATCGAATGTTTCCTTCATTTCGCTGTAGTGTTTTGCCGCACTCTTTGCGCGTGACCAAGTCCAATGTCAAGGACAAGTGCGCCAACGCAGTTAATTCGTATTGATCCACTGCGCCGCACTTGGGACACGTAATGCGTTGCGGAATGACGAACTCGTCGTATTTGGTTTTTTCTTTGCGCTTGTGGCGCTCGACAGTGCCGAAATCAACGAACAACACCGGGATTTGATGGCGACGTTCTCTCCCGCATTGGGTGCACTTGAGCATCAGTGACAGCGGCTCTTTTTCGCGTTTTGCGGTCAACACATCCAAATCTTGCTCAGACGATACGAGTGGTTCTCCGCGCATCTCGCGTTCCACATGATCCAAATCAACTACTTGGGGGTCTACGCGGTCTTCCGCGAACGCGCGTCGAATTGCCGGCAATGCTTCGGTTGCTTGAAGATCGCACAAATCACCGATGATAAACCCGGCGCGCGTCTCGTGATCAGGTGTTTGCGTGTGTTCGGGCTTCAGGTACTGTGTCAAGATGGTGATCACGCGCGCGCGGTGTTCGGAATGTTCTTGCGCGATCTTGACGAGCGATTGCGATGCGCGTGCGTGTGTATGAATCGTCTTGCTATTGTCTGCTAAGATTTGTTCGAGCGGCGCAATCGCTGGTTCGCCAACCTTGGCAAAGAATTCTGGCAAGGTGTGATCCAACCAATCGTCATCGTCCCACGCGACGAGCGGCAAGAGCGGTTCGATGGCTTGCGTCGCGCGCAGGTCGCCCAGGATTTCAATCGCGTGCAAGGGCGCGTACACGCGCGGCTCATCCGACGGCGCGTGGTTCAGTTCGTCGCTCGTCGCCATCTCGATGAGGGGTGGAATTGCGACCGAGCCAAACGTTTTGACGCGGTCGCGCGCGGCGTTGGATAATTCTTCGCCTTCATCTAGCAGAGCTTCCAACGCGCTTTTGAGTGTGTCAGCCACTAGTCCCTTTCGTACGGTGTTCGCGGTACCCGTACCATCCTTTGACTGGATCGAGCGCATTCGCGTCCGGCGTGCGCCGATAAAACGCGAGAATTTTGCGGAGCGATCCTTCGTGCATTCCCAGGTCGCGCGCGAACGTCGCGTTTTGCGCGGGCAGATAAAAACCCGCCGCGCGCAACGTCGCGTCGAATTCGCCAATCGCCTGACCGATGCGCCAGTACGCGCGCGGACGATTTGGCGCGTCGCGTTTTGCATCCGCGTGCGCGTTACGCGCGTTGGCGAGCGCGGAGGTGTACGCTTCCGCAAAATCGCGCAACTGTGCGTTCACGCGATCGGGATCGTCCGCGAGTTTTGCAACCGCGGTCGTCGCAGTGATTTTTCCGTCACGCCAATGGATTTGAATCGGAAAGAGTTGTTTCATCGTCGCGCCCCCCAGCCAAATAGAAATTCGCCGATGAACCGTTGCGCTGAATGTTGATCATTGAGATGTCCCAACAAAACCCACGCGATGGTGAGCACGACGTGGTACTGTTCGTGTCCGCCCGCGACTGCTTTTTGGTACGCGGGATGTCCACGATTCACCCACACCGTATTTTCCAATAGCCAACCTAGCTCCGCGCGTTCGCTCGCGTCTTCAAACCCGATCATCAAGCCCGGTCCCACGCGCTTGCCTTCTTGTGTTCGCGCTGGTTCGCCGTTGCCGCTCTCACTCGGTTCGAGAACGGCTTCGACCTGGGTGCGCGGGGGCGCGGTAGGTGTGGCTTGGTCGCCCGCGTCCGAGTTGACTTGTTGTTGCGCGATTTCGGCGAGTGTTTCGGTGAGCACGCCGAGCGCATCCCCGTCCTTGTCCGGCGCAAGGTTGATCCCCGGTTGCGATGTGCGCCGTCGCCCGACGAGCGGCGCGATTTCCGGATAATCGCCGACAAGATTGCCGAGCACGCGTTCCACCTCGCGTTCGAGCGGGCGCACATCGCGCGCGGAACGTTCGCGCGTGGGCGCGCTCTCACCCATCGCGTGCAAGATCGGCTCGACTGCGTTCTGAATCGCTTTGCGATAGCGATAATATTTTTTCAGACTGTTACTGTCTTTGAGAAAATCGGCTTTGTTCGTCGTGAGGATTTCGACGAGCGCGGGCACTTCGACCAAGCCGCTCAAGCGCGTGGGATGTTTCGGCGTCAGTCCCGTCCAATCCCAGCCCATCTTGATCACTTTGCCGTACGCCGAGATGCCGATGCCGCGTTGCAATTCCGGCAAATCGTCTTCGCTCTGCGCGATAAAACCGACGCCGACCGGTTTGCCTTTCGCGCTCGTGCTTTGTGGCGCACGCACAATGATCGTTTTGCGTTCGCGCAGTTCCGTGTGTTCGAGCGCTTTGATCGCGCGTTTGTTGATAAAGAAATGAATGTCTGCGTGGTACAGTGATTTGAACATCTCGCGGAAGGCGTCGTCGAGGAGCGGTTGAAAGTGCGATTGCAAAATCAGTTCGACATAGTTCGGTTCGAGCAACGTGGACGCGCTGCCGAACACCAAGGTCACGGCGGTGCCGCGTGGCGCGTTTTCCAAAATACCGGCTGGCTCGATCAATTCCCAGGGCGCGCGTTGCGAATTTTCGAGACGCCAGCGCGTCGCGTTGTACGAGCGTCCCGATTTCGTTTCGGTGATGACTTCTTTCGCGATGAGGAGCGCGAGTTTTGCTCCAATGCCGGCAAAGCCGATGCCCTTGCCGCGCGTCTTGGTCGTCGCCGCGATGTCGTGGTACTTTTCCAACTGCGGCGGCGTCATCCCGTGACCGTTGTCAATCGTCGTCATGGATTTCTCGCGCGCGTTTACGACGAAACGAATCTCGGACGCGTTCGAATCGAGCGCGTTCGCGACGAGTTCCGTCACGATCGCTTCTTCGACCGGAAACGGGTACGTATCGCGAATATCTTCGAGGAGGTGTTGTAGGTTGACGCGGGTCTCGCCCATGGTTCCTCTGGAGGTTAGAGATTGGAAATTGGAAGTTAGAAATTGGAAGTTGAAAATTGGAAGTTGAAATAGGAGGTTCAAGTGACGATCAGATCGTTGTGGTAGCAGGTTTTCCAGTGTCCAATGTCCAACCTCCAACTTTTAATTTCCAATCTCAAAATTATTGTCCGCATTCTGCAACAGCGGCAACCCTGCATCGCGCGGCGAGAGAATCGGATTCGTCACGCGCCAATCAATCGCGAGTTGCGGATCGTTCCACGCGATGCCGCGTTCGCACTCGGCGGCGTACTCGTCGGTGATTTGGTACATCACATCGGCATCGTTACTCAACACGGAAAAGCCGTGCGCGAATCCTGGCGGAACGTAGAGCATCCGGCTGTTCGTGTCGCTGAGTACCATCCCGATCCACTTGCCGAACGTCGGCGAACCGCGCCGAATGTCTACCGCTACGTCGAATATTTCGCCGCGCATCGCGAGCACGAGTTTGCCCTGGGCGCGCGGATGTTTTTGATAGTGCAAGCCGCGCACGACGCCGCGTGTCGAACGCGAGTGATTGATCTGCACGAATGGATCGCGGAAACCAAACGCAATGAATTCGGATTGTTTGAACAGTTCGCGGAGAAAACCGCGCTCGTCGCCGCGATGGATTGATTCGACCAGAATTAGTTCGGGGATTTCCAAGCGTTGAAATCGAAATGGCATCTGTGATGTCTCCGTCATTGAATATTTCTTCCCACGAAGGACACCAAGGGCGCGAAGGTCTTTGTTCTTTCTTTGTGTTCTTCGTACTCTTCGTGGGCAAAATTCTCTATTCTTTTTTTTCGCCGCGCCATTTGGCGAGGCGCGCGGCAATGTCTTTCTCGCGTCCTTGGTCGCTCGGCTCGTAAAAGCGTTTGCCGCGCAAACGGTCGGGCAGGTACTGTTGTTCGATGTGATGACCGGGAAATTCGTGCGGGTATTTGTAGTCCTTGCCGTGTCCGAGCGCCTTGCCGTCGCGCGACGAATCCTTAAGATGATTCGGCACCTCGATCTTGCCTTCGGCTTCGACCTCGGCGAGCGCTTTCCAGTACGCCCCGCACGAATTACTTTTCGGCGCGGTCGCCAGGTACAAGGTCGCTTCGGCGAGATGATACTGCGCCTCCGGCAACCCGCACCATTCGAGCGCGCGTGCGCACGCGGACGCGACGATGATGCCAGCCGGATCGGCAAGCCCGATGTCCTCTGCCGCGAGAACTAGCAAGCGGCGCATAATAAATTTCGGATCTTCGCCCGCATAGATCATCCGCGCGAGCCAGTAGAGCGCGGCATCGGGATCCGAACCGCGCACCGATTTGATGAACGCGCTGATCGTGTCGTAGTGCTCGTCGCCCGCGCGATCGTACCGAATCGCGCGGCGCTGAATCGCTTCTTCCGCAACCGTCAGGTCGAGCCGAAGGATATCGTCTTCGCCGGGCGGCGTGGACTCGACCGCGAGTTCGAGCGCGTTGAGCGCGGAACGCGCATCGCCGCCGGAAATATCAACCAAGTGTGCAAGCGCGTCGTCGGCGATTTCGATTTGCTGGTTGCCGTACCCGCGTTCCTTGTCCGCGAGCGCGCGATGCAAAAGCGCGGTGACTTGTACGTCGTCGAGGGGGCGCAGTTGAAACACGCGCGAACGCGAAACGAGCGCAGAGATCACTTCAAAGTACGGATTCTCGGTCGTCGCGCCGATCAAAATGATCGTGCCATCTTCGACGTGGGGCAGGAGCGCGTCTTGTTGCGCTTTGTTGAAGCGATGAATTTCGTCCACGAGCACGATCGTGCGCATGCCGTGCATTCCGCGCCGTTCTTTTGCCTCTGCGATCAGGCGGCGAATATCGGCGACGCCGGCGGTGACCGCGCTGATCGTCTCGAAATGCGATTTGGTCGTGTTCGCAATGATCATCGCGAGCGTTGTCTTGCCGGTGCCGGGCGGACCCCAGAGGATGATCGAGGAAAAGAGTTTGTCCGATTCAATCGCGCGGCGCATGAGCTTGCCCGGTCCGACAATGTGCTCTTGTCCGACGTACTCGTCGAGCGTGCGCGGACGCATGCGCGCGGCGAGCGGCGCGCCGGTCTTGTTCAATTCGCGGCGGTGGTGTTCGAATAGATCCATCGCGCGCAATTGTATGCTTTTTCATGCGCTTTGGCAAACGCCGATGGAAAAACCTTGCGAAGGTTCTGAACCTTCGCAAGGTCAAAAGTGAATTTGTGTTATGCGCTCGGCTCGTAGTATAATCGTGCGCGGACGAGCACGCTCGAACCATGCAACGATCAGACCATACTGAGGTTTATAATGATTCACAACATCGAACTAATGCAGTCTCCCGATTACAAAACAAAATTGGCGCAGTGCATTCACTGCGGCTTGTGTTTGCAGTCATGCCCGACGTACGCCGTGTTCGGCACCGAGATGGACGCGCCGCGCGGTCGCATCGCGTTGATGCGCGCGGTCTCCGAAGGTCGCATCGAGTTGGACGAGTTCAACGATGCGTTTGCGAAACACATCAACCTGTGTCTCGCGTGTCGCTCGTGCGAAACCGCGTGTCCGTCGGGCGTCAAGTACGGCGCGCTCGTGGACGGCGCGCATCAAGTCATCATGGCGAACCACCAACCAGGGACGCTCGAACGATTTGTCCGTTGGCTGGGTTTGCGCGAGATGATGCCGCACCTGGATCGGCTCAAAGCGATGGCGCGTTTGATGTGGCTGTATCAAATCATCGGTTTGCAGAAACTCGTGCGCGCGCTCAATATCTTGCCGCGCCCGCTCAAAACGATGGAGGCGATTCTGCCGCCCATCGTGCCCGAATATCGCGATTATCGCGAACCCGCGCCAGCCATCGGCGAAAAACGCGGCGAGGTCGCATTCTTTATCGGTTGCATCCAGGAAGCGTTTCTCGCGCCGGTCAATGCGGCGACGATTCGCGTTCTGCAACGCAACGGCTACACGGTGCACTTTCCCGCCGGGCAAACGTGTTGCGGCGCGGCGCAGTTGCACGTCGGCGAGCACGCGTTGGTCGAGCAACTCGCGCGGAAAAACATTGATGCGTTTCTCGCGCGCGAGTACGACGCGGTGATTTCGAACGCGGGCGGGTGCGGCGCAACGCTCAAAGAAGAATACTTGCATCTATTCCGCAACGATCCGGTGTACGCGGATAAGGCGAAAAAATTTGCGGCGAAGGTCAAGGACGTTTCTGAATTTCTGTCCGCGCATTTCAACGTGCCGCCCAAAGGCGAAGTGAAAATTCGCGCGACGTACTCGGACTCGTGCCATTTGCGCCACGTGCAAAAAGTCGCCAAGCAACCGCGCGATTTGATCAAGAGCATTCCCGGCGTCGAACTCGTCGAACTCAAGTTGCCGGATCGGTGTTGCGGGAGCGCGGGTGTGTACAACATCGCGCAATCTGAAACGGCAGACCAGGTGCTCGACGCGAAAATGGCGGACATTGCTTCGACGGGCGCGGAAATGATCATCACGACGAATGTCGGCTGCCACATGCAATTGATCGCGGGCACGCGCAAAGCTGGGTTGAAATCCCAGGTCAAGCACGTCGTCGAATTGCTCGATATGTCGTACCAAGCGATGGACCAGTAGCGCAAGTTTCCAACTTGCGTTACTTGGCAAGTTGGTAACTTGCCCTACATCAAGGAGTCTGATGCAAACTCCAACTGCCGAAATAACAAAATCGCTTCACGCTATCTTGCCGCGCGAGAGCGTGGTGACGAATCCGGTCGAGTTGCTCACGTACGAAATTGACGGCTCACTCGGCATCGGTCATCCGTCCGCGCTCGTCTTGCCGCGCGATACGAACGATGTGGTCGCGATGGTGCACTGGGCAATCGAGCACGGCGTGCCGCTCGTGCCGCGCGGCGCGGGCACGGGGTTGAGCGGCGGCGCGCTCGCGGGCGATGGCGGTATCGTAATGTCGTTCGCGCGAATGAAAAAAGTCGTTGAGTTGGATGAAGTTGGACGAACCGCAATCGCGCAACCTGGGATCGTACATCAAACGTTCGACGAGTTTGTAAAAACAAAAGGGTTATACTATCCACCCGATCCAGCGAGCGGTCGTTCGTGTACGCTGGGCGGCAACTGGGCGGAGAACGCCGGCGGTCCGCACTGTTTCAAGTACGGTGTGACGACAAATTACGTCACTGGCGCGAAGGTGGTGCTTGCCGATGGACGCGTCGTCATCACCGGCGGACGCGCGCTCGATTATCCCGAGTACGATCTCACCGGAATTTTTGTCGGCTCGGAAGGAACGCTCGGCGTGATGACCGAAATGTACGTGCGATTGATTCGCAACATTCCCGGCGTCAAGACGATGATGGCGACGTTCGATTCCGTCGAGGAAGCCGGCGACGCGGTCTCGGCGGTGATCGCGCGCGGTTTGGTGCCGGCGACTTTGGAAATGATGGACAAGAATATGATCGGCATCGTCGAGAATTTTGTCCATGCCGGTTTACCGACCGAGGCGAACGCGTTGCTCATCATCGAAGCCGATGGGTTTCCCGCGAGTCTGGATTCGCAGATGAACGAGTTCAGCCAGGTCTTGCGCGCAAATCGCGCGCGCGAATTGCGGCTCGCGAAAACGGCGGCGGAACGCGATCAAATTTGGTACGCGCGGAAGAGCGCGTTCGGCGCGATCGCGCAAATCAGTCCGGCGTTTTTGATGGTGGACGGCACGGTGCCGCGTTCCAAACTCGGCAAGACGCTCGGCGCGATCAATGACATTTGCGCGGAGCAAGAGTTGCGCGTCGGTTACGTGTTCCACGCGGGCGATGGCAATTTGCATCCGCTCATCATGTTCGATCCGCGCAATCCAGAGATGGTGCAACGTATGCACATCGCCGGACAACAAGTGATGGAGTTGTGCGTGCGCCAGGGCGGCACGATCACCGGCGAACATGGCGTCGGCAGTGAGAAGATAAAGTATATGCCGCTGATGTTCAGCCCGGAAGAATTGCAGGCGCAACAAGAGATTAAGGATATTTTCGATCCGCGGCACTTGCTCAATCCAAACAAAATCATTCCGGGAATTAAAGACCTGTCAGGTCTCAGAGACCTGACAGGTCTGAGCGCGCCGATCACCGGCGAGTTCGCGCCATCGTCTATCGAAGAAATTTCGGATGCGTTCCGCGCGTGGAACGCGATGAATACCGCGCCGAGTGTGACGATTCGTGCAAGCACCAACCCCCTCCCCATCCCTCCCCCGCCAAAGACAGGGGAGGGGGCAATCGTGCTCGACACGCGTGGGCTGCGCGGCGTCAAGGCATACGCGCGGGATGATTTGTACGTGACGGTTGGCGCGGGCACAACGCTCGCGGAATTGCAAACCGAACTTGCGCGCGATCAAGTCTGGGCGCCAATTGCCTCACCGTGGAACGAAGCGACCATCGGCGGCATCGTCGCGACGAATTACAACGCGCCATTGCGAATGCGGTACGGCGCGCTCCGCGATTTGATCTTGACGGTCACGAATGTGTTGCCCGATGGGCGCATCATTCACGCGGGCAAGCCGGTCGTCAAGAATGTCGCGGGGTACGATCTGGTGAAATTGTTCATCGGCGCGCACGGCACGCTCGGTGTGATGACCGAGGTGACATTCAAGTTGATGCCGTTCCCCCGCGCGCGGAAAACGCTTGTTGTGCCGGTAGACGATTTGAATCGTGGGACGAAACTGGGAATGCGTTTACTGCGCGTGTGTCTGGTCGCGTCGTCGCTGTTGCTGTGCAAAGGATGTGATGTGCCTGGGACATCTTCGCCGTACGCGATGGTCTATACTGCCGAAGGTTTGCCGGAAGATGTGGACGCGGAACTTGATGAAGCGCGTCAAGTGATCGCGGCGGAGGGATTCACCGCGACCCAGGACGAGTCGTTGTCGGGTACGGATTTGTGGGGCAACTGGATCAACGCGTCGTCGCGCGAAGGTACGCTCGTGCGCGCGGGTGTGCCGGCGAAAGACCTCGCGAGCGTCGTCGCGAAACTTGATGCCACGCGCGCGATGGTGGATTTTGGCAACGGTTTGATCTACGCGCACAACGCGTCGCTCGCAGGATTGCGCCAAGCCGCTCGCGCGGTTGGTGGATACGCGGTTGTGTTGAGCGGCGCATCGAACGATGTGTGGGGACATCAACCAGATTTGCTTGATGTGATGCGCGCGCTCAAAAACAAATGGGACCCGCGTGGATTGTGCAATCCCGGTGCGTTCATTGTGTAAAAATTTCATCCGCAAACTACGCGAAAAAATAATTAGCGAACATTCGCGTGATTCGCGGATAAAAAGAACATACAAACACCCGCGTTTCCAATTTGGAAACACGGGTGTTTTTTTACGGCGGTCTGCGGTCATCGTCCGGCGGTCGGCTACGCCGGCAGCGGAATCCGAATGTTAAACGGCAATTCAATCGCGTAACTGGGCGCGGTCTGCATCGCGGTTTGTTCCTTCGCGATCCCGCGAAACTTGAACGTCGGGTAATTTGGAAACACGCCGGCAAGATTCGAGTTTGCCAAACGTTTCTGGACGATTTCACCGAGCACGTCGCGAAAATCCGTCGTCACCGCGAGGTCGCCGGGACCGTACAGTTTGTCTTTGCCCAAGCCGAGCCACTCGCCGTACACCTTGCCGCCGTTGATGTTGCCGCCCAGCACGAACATCGCGCTGCCATGTCCGTGATCGGTGCCGCGATTCGAATTCTCCTGCACGCGGCGACCGAACTCGGTCATCGTGACGAGCGTGATCTGTTTCATCTGATCGCGCATGTCGGTGTAGAACGCCGCGATGCTTTGCGATAATTCTTCCGCGAGTTGCGCCTGTTGCCCGGTCGCGTTGCCTTGTTGCACGTGCGTGTCCCAGCCACCCAAGTCGGCGCACGCCACTTCGACGCCGATGCCGGCTTTGATCAACTGCGCGATTGCCATCAACGATTTACCGAACGCAGTGTCCGGGTATTTCGCGCCACCGGCGGGCGTGTACTTGGACGATGTGATCTTGGCAAGGTCGCGCATCGCCTGCAACGTTTGTTGTCCGTTCGTTTCGATGAATCCATCGCCTTCGTACAACGACGCGAGCGCGGTTTGCATTTGTTGCACGCGGCGTTGATCGCCTTGCAGATGAAAGTCCGCGATGCTTTGCAGCGCGGTCGCCGGCACGGTGCCGCGCAGCGATTGTTGCAACAGCGCTCCCATGCCAATCGCGCGGAACGGCGATTGATTCGAGGTCGCCATCATTTGCAGATGCCGCCCGATCCAGCCGGTCGTCATTTGTTTTTCGCCGGGCGTGCCGCGTTCCATGTAGTCCATCGCGTCGAAATGCGAGTGCGTTGGATCGGGCGAGCCGACCGCGTGAATGATCGCAAGATCGCGCGCATCGTAAATCGCTTTGAACGGACGCAGCGCCGGATGCAAACCGAAAAATCCGTCCAGGTCTATCGCGGTTTGATTTTGTGATGCTTTCGGTTGCGCGATAGCGAGTGTCGCGCGCGCGGCGTAGTAATCCTTGTCGCCGTGCGGCGCGACGAGGTTGAGGCAATCCGCCGCGCCGCGCATGAACACGCAGACGAGCACATCGCCGCGCGTCGGCGCGCCCTGCGGCGCGAGCGCGAGCCGTGGCATCCACGCGGGAAATGCGGCGACACCTAGCGCGATCATCCCTGTACGTTGCAACCATTCGCGGCGAGAAGTTATATCGTTCATTTGAGAATCCTCCAGATTGGCAGATGGCGGATGGCGGATAGCCGATGGCAGATGATTGTTATCATTCGCCATTCGCTATTCGCTATTTGCTATCAGCGGTATTGAAAATGCGGCGAGGCGAGAATCAGCGCGACGAGATCAGGTAGACGCGATACGTCGAAATTCGCGTTCGCGTTCGCGGCGAGGATGTTGATGATTTTGGCGCGATCCTTGTCCGGAATCGTGCGATGCAAGATCGCATTGATCCAAAAATCCACCGCTTCGCCGGCAGTGCGAACGTTTGCGCTCTTCATCATGCCGGGCAAATCCACCTTGCCTTGCGGCACGCGATTGTACGCGACGGTCAATGCCAGGTTCCATCGCGCGAGCAGTGCGCTCGTGTTGATCCACGCGGTCCCGGTATCGGGATAGCCGTCGGGTGTGACGAGCATGAATAATCCTTGCCCCATCGCGCGCAGACCCAGGTTGACCGCGCGCGCGTCATCCAATTTCAAATCTACTGCGCGCGCCATCGAAGCGACAACTTCAAACGGTCGCTTGATTTTTTGCGCGAAGGAATTCTTGAACTCGTCCGAATGCAGAATCACACTCAACACCGCGCGTAGATCGCCTTTTGTTTGCGTGAACGTACTCGCCGCGCGGTTCCACAACTCGGGCGGCGGCGTGTCGGCGACGTAGCGCGTGATTAGACGACGCGTCACAAAGCGCGCGGTCGAGGGATGATTGGCGAGCGCGTCAATCATCCTGAGTCCATCGTTGATGCCGCCGTTCGCCGGGAGTGTGACGCCGAGAATCGTCTTTGCGCCTTGGTCGTGTTGGTTCGCGTTGAATTCGAATTTGCCGACCTCGTTTTGCATCATCATTCCGACGGCGACGCGGCGCGGATCACGCGTTGTCCATCCGGTCAAGGCGCGCGCCAACTCTTGCACATCTTTTTGCGTATAGCCGCCGTCTACACCGAGCGAGTGCAATTCCATGATTTCGCGCGCATAGTTTTCGTTCGGCACACCCTTGACGTTGAGATTGTTGTCGAGATATTCGAGCATCGCCGGACTCTGCGCGCTCGCAAGCAACAGATCCCGAAAATTACCGAGCGCGTATTTCCGAATCACGTCGCGGTCGTCTGCGGTTTTCGTCCAGCGAACGCCATTTTTGCCGATGAACATCGAAAAGTGATTCGACCAATGATCCACGAGCGTTTCGAATAATTGCCGGCGACTAGAGATCGCGCGCATGATCGTCGCCTCTTGCAATTCTTGCGCGATGTCGTTGGGTCCGGGCAGTGGGGGAAACTTGATGCCGAGTTCGCCCGCGCGTTGTGCGCGCTGTGCGCGTTCGCTCGGTGTGATTGGCTGGGGCTGCTGATATTTTTCCGCTAGCTCGGCGGTACTCATCTTGAGCGTGGGGTATGCTTGATCGAGCCATTGCTGCAGCGGCGAATCGTCGAGCGTATCGGGGCTGAGTTGTTCTTCGATGTACGCGTCTATGCCGATGCTTTGCACGCGTTCGAAATCGCCGGGGCGCGGACCAAACGCGATGCGATTGAGCGGGGTGATGATCGGGTTGCCAGTTCCAAGTTCGTGCGCGGGGATGAATGTCCAGGGATAATCGGCGGGTGCGCGTGTGAGCATCGCGTCGAGAGGGTTCTCGTCCATCTGGGTTGCCCACGCTGGCAATCCGACGAGCGCGGCGGCAAAGGACATATCTTTGATAAACTCGCGGCGAGTCATTTCCATAAGCATCTCCTTCATCAGAGTTGCTTGCATTATAATCGCAGATGGGTAAGGGTGGAGTTAGGGGGGTGTAAAATTGTTGTAAATTATTTTGGATAAATTATCGTGGGTGTAGAGGCGCCCCGCCGGGGCGCCTCTACGTTTCGGTTTGGCTTGAGAATATCGCGGTCATCATCCTTTACTGCACGCGTCCGTACCTCTGCGCGACGATCTTTTGACCCTCCGCGCTCAAGGCGAACGCGATGAAATCTTGCACTTCGGGGTCGGGAGTTTGCGGTGCGATGAAGGAGAGGACGCGGACGAGCGGATACTTTTTCGCCTCGACAGTTTGCGATGTGAGCGGCACGTCGTCAATGATGAGTGCGTTCACGTCCGGCGTCAGCGCGCCCAGGGAGCCGTAGCCAATCGCTTCGACGTGTTTGGCGATATAGTCCACCATCGCGGTTTCGTTCGGCATGACGAGCGCGGCGCGCGTCACGCGTTGTGTGCCCATCACCATCGCGTCGAACGCGTCGCGCGTACCCGCGCCATCTTCGCGGCTGACGACAACAATTGGTTTGCCGATGCTCGGTCCGAGGGGCCAGGTCGCGATTTGTCCGCTAAAGATTTCGGCGATCTGACTGCGTTGGATCGCGTTGATCGGATTCGCGCGATTCACGATGACCGCGATGCCGTCGAGTGCAATCGGCGTCGCACGCGTGCGCGGTAGTTCGGTGGGCTTGATCGCACGCGCGACGAGACCGATTGTAAACGAGTACTCGTTCGCCGCGCTCAATGCGGTCGTCGGGTTTGCGGATTGAATCGAGAAGGTGACGGCGGGGTGGCGTTGCGTGTACGCCTTGCCGAGTTCTTGCGCGAGCCACGCCATCGTGTCGTCGCCGATGAGCGTGAGGCGCGTGGGCGGACGCGGGGTCGCGGTCGCGTCGCACGCGGTCAGCGCGAGAATACAAGCCAGGATGAAAATCGCGCGACGCAAATTCATCCTCGGATCAGCGCGACGATGATGATAACGACGGCGAGCGCCCAACGATAGTAGACGAACAGGTTGGTGGTGTTGCGTTGCAAAAATTGCAACAGGAACTTGATGCACAAGTAGCCGCTAATCGCCGCCGCGAGAAAACCGATCGGAAAGAGCACGAATTCGGACGCAGTGATCGCGCCGCTCGTCAATGCTTTGAAAATATCCCACAGACTTTTTGCGCCAGCACCGGCGATGATTGGCGCGGAGAGCAGGAACGAAAAACGCGCGGCGGTTTCGCGTTGCAACCCGAGCGCGAGACCGGTGGTGATCGTCGCGCCCGAGCGCGAGACGCCCGGAAAAATCGCGAACGATTGCGCGATGCCGATCAAGATCGCGTCGCGCCAAGTGACTTGCGGCAATGTTCGCAGATGTCGCGCCAAGCGTTCCGCCGCGAACAGCGCCGCGCCGAGCAACGCGATAATCACGCCCATCGCGATCATCGCCGTCGCCTGAATCGGTGCGTTCTTTGGGTGAAATAGCTCTTCGATTTTGCTTTCGGCGAGCACACCGACGACTCCGCCGGGAATCGAACCGACGACGAGAAACCACGCGAGCCGCCGATCCACGTCATCGCCAATTTTGCGTTCGAGGATGCTCGCGATGCCGGCGCGAATCAAGCGTACCCAGTCGCTCGCGAAAAACGCGAGGAGCGCGAGGAGCGTGCCGAGATGCAGCGCGACGTCGAATGTCAAACTTTCGAGCGCGGGGTCGTTCCACTCGAACAACCATGGCACGATGACGAGATGTGCGGAGCTGGAGATTGGGATGAATTCGGTGAGACCTTGGATGATACCGAGCAGAATGGCTTGGAGGATTTGCATGATGCGCCTTTGGAAATTCAAAATTCGTAATTCGAAATTCAACTGCCAGGTTTGCCGTAATTCCGAATTTCGAATTTTGAATTACGATTTTGGATTTGACAAATAGCGTAGCAACAAATGCAGGACTGCATCCGCACTTTGCGTTTTGTTCGCGACGCGGTCGCCGTTCCAAATGTGCTTTTCGACGATCACGCCGTCCGCGCTCGCGAGCGCGAGGTAAGTAAGTCCGACCGGTTTGTCCGGTGTACTGCCGCCTGGTCCCGCGATGCCGGTGACCGCGACGCCGATCGTCGCGGAAAATTTCTCGCGCGCGCCGCGCGCCATTTCGGTCGCCGTTTCCGGGCTGACCGCGCCGTGATGATTGAGCGTATCCCAGGTCACGCCGAGTGCGGCGACCTTGGCTTGGTACGCGTACGCGATCACGGCGGCAATCAAATAGTTGGAACTGCCCGCAAGATTGGTGAGACGATGCGTGACGAGTCCGCCAGTGCACGATTCCGCAATTGCCAGTGTTTGTTTGCGCGCGAGGAGCAATTCGTGAACCGCGCGCGCGAGCGAATCTTGATCTGGAATAGACATGCGCGGCATTATATCAGAGATGACACGAGAGTCAAACACAACGCGCCATTCGTGGGGGCGAGGCATTCGCAAAAATACGAGACGGTCAGAATGTTCGTCGAGTTCGATTCGCCCTGTCGCACGATGTTGATGTGGCGAATGCCTCGCCCCCGCGGTACGCGCGATTTTTCCTTGACACATTCGCGCCTCTGGTATAAAATCCCTGCATTCTGTTGCGAGGTGAACCGTTGAAAAATAAACCCATCTACGGCGGTCAAGCGGTCATTGAAGGCGTGATGATGCGCGGTCGTCGTTTTGTTGCATGCGCCGTGCGCGATCCCCAGGGCACGATTGTCACAGTGAGCGAACCAATTGCGCCGGCGATTTACGCGAGCCGTTGGTCGAAACTGCCGTTCTTGCGCGCGATGACGATTCTGTGGGACACGTTGGTGTTGGGCACCAAGATGTTGCTGTTTTCGGCGAACATCGCGGTGCAAGAAGACAAGCCCCACGATCACGTCGAAAGTAAACCTGGGTCGCCGACCGCGACACCCGCGCCGAGCCAGGGATTGCCGGCGGGCGTCGCCTTTGGTACGCTCGCGGTGTCGCTCACGTTCGGCATCGGTCTGTTCTTCGTGTTGCCGCTCGTGCTTGTGAATTTCGCCGATCCGTATTTGGCGACCTGGCTCGTCCATCGCGATGCCACATCGCTCGCGAGCAATTTGCTCGAAGGCGCGATCCGCCTGTCGCTGTTTCTGGCGTACTTGTGGGCGATCAGTTTGATGCCGGATGTGCGCCGCGTGTTTCAATATCACGGCGCGGAACACAAGACAATTGCCGCCGAAGAAGCCGGCGCAGCGCTCACGCCGGAGACGATTCAGAAA
The DNA here is from genome assembly GCA_016219275.1 of Chloroflexota bacterium. Classification (NCBI taxonomy): domain Bacteria; kingdom Bacillati; phylum Chloroflexota; species Chloroflexota bacterium. The sequence goes on along the minus strand of JACRBM010000059.1, from coordinate 24,846 downwards.
TTTAGCAAAGCGCATCCGCGTTGCGGCACGGGCTTTTTACTGACCGTCGTCGTTGTTTCGATTCTTGTGTTCGTGTTGTTGGGTCAACCGCCGCTGGTTTTGCGAATCGTGTCGCGCATCGTGTTGATCCCGGTCGTCGCCGCGCTGAGTTATGAACTCATCAAGTTCAGTTCGGCGCACCAAAATAATCCGGTGCTCGAGTGGCTCGTCGTCAAACCCAGCTTGGCGCTCCAAGGTTTCACGACGCGCGAGCCGGATGATCAGATGATTCAAGTCGCCGTCGCGGCGCTCCACAAGGTTCAAGCGGAAGAGAACGCAAGTCAGCGAAATTGAAACGGACGAATGAATAAACGGACGAATGAATAAACGAATGTTCTGCGACCGGGCACCTGTGCTTCGATTATAAGTTTGCTGTACGTCTATGCGGAATTCCTAAAACCAGACCTAAACCTCTATACAATACCTTCGCCAAAACCACGAGGTGATCCGCGAATAACGCGAATAAAAAAGAAAATTCGCGAAGATTCGCGAGATTCGCGGATAAATCGATGGGCGAAAACGAAATGGCGAAGGTGTTGCTCTATAGCGAGAGTATTGGTATCGGGAAGGTTGGTATGAATCGAAAACTGATCATACTCGCGAGCGCGTTCGGTGCGCTCGTTCTATCGGCGTGCGGCTCGCAAGCGGCGACGCCGGTGGGTCCGGTGCCTAGTCCGACGCTTGCCGTGGTTAGCACGCAAATCGTCGTGCAACCCAATCCAACGCCGTATGTGGTGATCCTCCCGCCGGCAACGCCGGCATCAACCGGCATCGCCGATCCATTCGCGTACTGCACGACAATCGGTACCGTGGACGAACCGGATGCGCGCTACAGCGGACCGAAAACACCGGACACGGTCGTCAAGGGTTTGATGCGCGCGATGAAACTTGCGCCGGATGCATCGGTGGAGCAAAACGCACGATTGACGACGTGGCGCTGTATGAACAATCAGGTGTGGGCGTGCAGTTTCGGCGCGAATATCCCATGCCAGGAAAAAGCGAACACGAGTCGCACCCCTTCAACCGCGATCACGGATTTTTGCAAGACGAATCGCAACGCCAGCGTGATCCCCGCGGTCGTCACCGGGCGCGCGACGGTGTACGAATGGCGTTGTTCGAACGGCGCACCGCAAATCGTCAAAGAGTTGACCAAGCCGGACGCGCGTGGTTTTCTCTCCATGTTTTGGTACCAAATTGTACCGTGATCGTGACTCAGTTTTTCGTCATTGGCGCACACAGACGCACGGAATTATCCGCGAATGACGCGAATGTGAATGAAAAATTAGCGGAGATTCGCAGAATTCGCGGAATAAAGAATGGTGGCTGAGAAACGAAAGAGGTGTGTCTAGCAGACTTGTGGTATAATTAAATCACGCGAGAGACTTGCCGTGTGGCTTGTGAATAGGAACCAATGGCTCTAAACTCAACGGCATCCTTGGTGGTTGCCAAGACTCACCGTCCGCCTCGTCGCGCAGACTTGTTACGCCGTCCGCGGTTGATTGACTTTCTCTACGCTCACATCGAAAAACAACTTTGTTTGATCACCGCGCCGGCTGGTTACGGCAAGACGAGTCTGCTGATTGATTTTGCCCACGATGCAGACTTTCCCGTCGCGTGGTACGCGCTGGATGAATTCGATAACACTCCGCATACTTTTTTGCAGTACCTCCTCGCCTCGATCCGCGTCCACTTTCCGACTTTTGGCTCGCAAGCCCTGATGGCGCTCGACCGCGCCGCGGATTCGCTCGAATCACTGCAGAGTGTCGTCGCGCTCATCGCGAACGATCTATTCCGGTTGCCCGATCATCTGGTCATCATCTTCGACGACTATCACGCCATTCACAACCCGACGATTCACGATCTTGTCGCGCTGTTGATTCGGTACGGCGCAGAGAGTTGTCATCTCATCCTTGATTCGCGCACGCTGCCGAAAATTCCGGATCAAATCCTACTCCTCGCGCGCGGGCAAATGGACGGTCTCAGCATCAACGAACTCAAGTTCACCGCGCCAGAAATTCAAGCGCTGGTTCAACAGAATTTCAAGTTGGCTGTTCCCGAAGAGCGCGCCCAAGAATTGGCTCAGGTGACGGATGGATGGATCACCGCCCTACTTTTGATGGCGCACCAAATGGGTTGGCGTGAATTGGTGGAAGGCGCGGCGCTCGCGCCCGACGCGGCGGGGCGTGTGTATGAATATCTTGCCGAGCAGGTCTTTGCGAAACAGCCGCCCGAAATTCAGCGATTCATGATCGGCTCTTCGATTCTCGACCCACTCGACCCGGACCTGCTGAATCGTTTGCCCGGCGTGGAACACGCGCGTCAGCATTTGGATATTCTGCAGAGCCAACAACTTTTCGTGACGCGGTTGGGTGGCACGACGGAAGCGTACACGTATCATCCCTTGTTTCGCGAGTTTCTCAAAACGCGATTGCGGTACGAGGATCCAGCGTGGTTTGAAACGCTGGCGTTGACGTGCGCCAAGTTGTTTGAAGAGCAGGGGCAATGGGAGCGCGTGGTCGAGATTCATCTCTCGTTGGGACGCACCGAAGATGCCGTGCGCGCGTTGGAATCGGCGGAAGATTCATTGCGGACGCCTTCGCACATCGCCGTCATGTCGCCGTGGCTTGAGGCATTGCCCGCGCAGACCAGCGACCTGCGTCCGCACCTCCAAAGTCTGAAAGGTAAAATCCACCGCTCACGCGGCGAGTTGGAGCAAGCGTTGTTCTTTTTCGATAGCGCCGCGCGTCTCTTCGAGCAAATGGGCGATCCGATTTCTGCCGCCGACAAGATCGAATTGAAGGGTGCCGTTCTAGCTTTATTGGGTCGCTACCGTGAGTGTATCGAACACGCTGACAAGATAGACGCGCTGGTTGGTTCGCTATCTCATTCCCAAGCCATGCGTTTGAAAGCGGCAAGTTTGCATTTGCGTGGGACATCGGAATACTCACTAGGTGATCTGGCGAATGCTTTTGCCCATTTGAAAAACGCGTCTGAGATGTTCGGCGCTACCGAGGATCTAATCGGTCAAGCAAACGTATACCACGATCTCGGCATTACTACGCGCGCACAAGGTTTGCTTTCCGAAGCATTGTCCTATTATAGCGCAGCCCTGCGCTTGTGGGAACAATTACAGAATCCAGGTAGTGCAGCGAGCACGTTGAATAGTCTTGGGAATGTCTATTACTTGCAAGGGGAGACTCGCGAAGCAGATAAAATCTTACGCGATGCGCTTGTTCGCGCGCGTGAAGAGGGCACGCGTCGGATTGAAGCGCTTGTACTCGCCACACTAGGAGACTTGTATCGTGACCTTGGGGATTATCCTCAAGCCCTTGAATTTTATGCTGACAGTTTACGCGCCGCGCAAGAGGCGCATCGTGCGTATATCGTTTTTTACAGCAAATTGGGTACGAGTGACTGTTATCGCTTGATGGGTGATTTGCGGCGCGCGCGCGAATGGCTTGATTCGGCGGCGCAACATGTTCAAACGAACGAGTCCGCGCTCGAAGTGGGGCAGTTCAAATTATGCCGTGGCTTGTTAGCCCAAGAACAGGCGCAACTGGATGAGGCGATTGTACTATTCGGCGAAGCGTCCGCGTTGTTCCATGCAAGCGGCAACAAGCATTTAGAGGCGCAAACCGAATTCAATTTGGCGCACGCGCTCAACATTCAAGGAAAAGTGGAACTGGCTCAAAAGCATCTTATGCCTGTGGCAAGGTTGGTGGATGAGTTGGGCTACGATAATTTCCTGGTGGTGGATGGGCGTAGAACTGAGTTGACGCTGCGAATGGCGAGCACCATGCGCCAGGTGGGTGCGCGGTTCAAACAAATTCTCGAACGCATTCGCCCAGTTCCTTCTCAGACGTTTGTGTATGTCACTGCGACGCAGGCAACGCCGGCGTTGTCGGTCTATACGCTGGGACAGGAACGCTTTACGTTCAACGGCGTCGAGGTATCTCAATTGCGTCCGCAGGCGCGCGAGTTGTTTTTGTTTTTGCTGACGCGTTATCCGCAAGGCGCGCGGCGCGATGAATTGTGGGAACTGTTTTGGCCCGATTCTTCCGCTGAACGCGCGGACGGCGCGCTGCGTATCACCGCCACCCGTATTCGCAAGGCATTGTGCCCCGTCGTTTTGGCGAATGGATGGTACGCGCTCGCGCCAGAACAGTTATGGTACGATACGTACGAGTTTGAAAAAGGTTTAACGGACGCCAATCGCGCTCAGGGCGAGCGCGCCAAAATCGCGCGTTTGGAACAGGCGCTCGAGTTGTATCGCGGCGATTACCTGGAACGTGTGGAGGGTGATTGGGTCATAGTCGAGCGCGAGCGATTGAAGAAAATTTATCTCGCCGCGCTCATCTCGCTTGGCGAAACGTACAATCAAGTGGGCGATCTAGACGCTGCGTTGCAAACATACAACCGAGCGTCGCGCAGCGAACCCTTCTTCGAAGCGGCGTGGCGAGGTGGAATGCAAACCCATGTTCGAATGGGTAATCGCGCTGCCGCATTAGCGCACTATGAAAAACTAAAGACGATGCTTCAGGAAGAAATGGGGGTCGAACCATCGCCCGAGGTCCAGCGCTTTTACCGGCGAATCGTTCAAATGACGGTGTAGTCGAGATTGATCCGTTGACCTTCCAGGCGTTTGCGCGAAACCTGAAGGTCTGATCTCCACGAGACGGAAGTTTGTACTTGTTTGTAAACCTGCCAATTCCTAAACACTTGGCAGGTTTTTTCTTTTTGCGCGGTAACAACCTGGTAACAGGCGGTCGTTATACTGGGGGCAAATCAAACCTGAAACGAATCTTGGAGGAGGTTCCCGTGGAAAAATTGAATCTGTTGGTCGTCAAATTGCTTGGTTCGCCGCGACTCATTTGGGTCATCTTGCTCTTGACGCTGATCGCACTTGCGCTTGCCGCTGGTGCGCCGGATGACATTTCCTGCGGCTCATCTGTGTGCTAATCCGTTATGACGCTCTTTGCAATCGTCCTGTTCGCGCTAGGTGCTGGAATCCTGCTTTGGCAAGCGCGTGCTCATCCAACTCATCAATCGTCCACTCTGCCGCCGTTTAGGTTTCTGTTGCTGCCAGTCGTTGGATTGGTTCTTCAGGCAATTGCATTGCGGTGGGCTGGCGGGATAGAACGAACAATCTTGTTCGTTCTATCCCAATGTTTATTGGTCGTTTTCTTTGTTGCGAACCGATCCACGCCGGCTCTTTGGCTCTTGGCGGTCGGTTTCCTGTTGAACCTGTTGCCGATGATATTCAACGGTGGATACATGCCCATCACGCCGGAGGCGATGTCCAAGTTGAATCCGGCGGTCGCGGTTGAGCATTGGCAAAGTGGATTGGTGCGACCTGGCTCAAAAGACATCGTGTTGCCGGCATCCGACGCGCCGTTTTGGTTTCTCGGTGATGTGTTCGTGCTGAGTCGTCCGTTTCCGTTGCCGACGGCTTTTAGTATTGGCGATCTAGTTCTATTGGTGGGCTTTGGCGTTGCCCTCTATCAATTTTCCAAGCCCAAAGGAGTGGTCCATGGTGAATCATCTCGATCTGGAGCGACTGGTTAGCGCCGGCGCGCTGGATCGCAAGTACAGGGAATTGTTGATGCGCGATCCGTTGCGCGCCGCAGAAGGGTACAACTCGGAACGGTTTCATCTGACGCCGGAGGAAAAAGCCGTCCTCTGTCGGATTCATACCGATGACTATCGCGCGTTCGTCAATACGGTTGCGAATTGGATCTTTGAAGAGCGGATGGGATATGGTGCGAGTGAGCGCGACCGTGTGCAGTGTGCACAACGTGGTGTGTAATGTTCGATCCCAAGTTCTACACCGTTACGTCAATTTCACACCTCGTTGAGTCACGTAATGGTGATTCTATGGGGGCTCAAGCAAATCTAGCATACCAAGTCGAGCGCCTGAACGCGTTGCACAACATTGACTTGGCGATCATCTCCAATTCTGATCCATACGTTGTGCTCGGAACGGTGCTGGACCAGATCATTCCGCATCTCAAAGTGGATGCGGCAACAATCCTGCTCCTAAATCCCCAGAGTATGCTCCTTGAGTATGCGGCTGGTCGTGGTTTCCATACCGCCGCGCTTCAGCACACCCATTTACGCGTGGGCGAGGGACATGCTGGACACGCGGTTGCCAAACGACGCATCGTCGCCATTCCCGATCTGGGCGCAGAGGCGGGCGATTTTACGCGTTCTCTGCTGCTGGCGAACGAACGGTTCATCGCGTATCATGCGGTTCCGCTGATTGCCAAAGGCGAAGTGAAAGGCGTGTTAGAACTTTTCCGGCGCGCTTCGTTCACACCGCCGATGGAGTGGTTGGATTCGCTCTACGCGATCGCGACGCAAGCCGCGATCGCGATTGACAATGTGGCGCTGCACAGCGATTTGCAGCGTTCCAATCTCGAACTCGCGCGCGCGTACGATACGACGATTGAAGGTTGGTCGCGCGCGCTCGATTTGCGCGATCGCGAGACAGAGGGACACACCCAGCGCGTGACCGAGATGACGATTCGTTTGGCGCATACCATCGGGATGACCCAGGATCAGCTCAAGTATGTGCGGTGGGGCGCGCTGTTGCACGATATCGGCAAACTGGGAATCTCCGATTGGATTTTGTTCAAGCAAGGACCGCTTACCGAAGAGGAATGGTTGGTCATGCGACAGCATCCGGTCTATGCCAATGACATTCTCTCTCCCATTCCCTTCCTACGCCTTGCTTTGGACATTCCTTATTGTCATCACGAACGATGGGACGGCACAGGATATCCGCGTGGAATGCGCGAAACCCAAATTCCATTGGCGGCACGCGTATTTGCGGTCGTCGATGTGTGGGATGCCTTACGCTCTGACCGACCTTACCGGTCTGCCTGGTCTGAGGCGCAAGTTCAAGATTATTTGCTTGCACAACGCGGCAAGCAGTTCGATCCCAAGATCATTGATACGTTCTTTGCTTTATTGAGTGGAATCGGTTTATTGAGTTGAGCCACACCGATATTTTTGGGGATGGAAACGCGAGGCACCTTCAATCACAAACCTCGCCAGACCGCAATCTGGCGAGGATTGTGATTGAAGGTGCGATGTGCGCGCCCGGAGGGATTCGAACCCCCAACCCTCAGTTCCGAAGGTTCAACGTTCCCAATCCCAGACGCGCCACAGGGCTATGTTTCTGGTGCTTTCGTTGCAGTTCAGCCCGAGAGAACACAGCATAGATGCGTGTCGTTGAGATGTCACGATGTCTCAGCAGATCGGCGAGAGTACTCAAATCGCCGCCGTCAAGAACATATTCTCTCGCAAATCCATGACGAAATGAATGTGCGTTGCATGGTCCTGTAACTCCTGAACGATGTTTCAATCGTCGCAACATTTCTTTTAGTGTGATGTAAGTAAATTCCCCTCCAGTGTTAGATGTAAAAAGATAATCACTCTTCGATTGTCGTACGTCTAACCATGTCTGTATCACTTCCTGAGTTGGTGGCGAGAGGGAGACAAATCCCTCTTGGTTGCCTTTTCCACAAACCAAAACAATCCCATCTTTCAGATTCAAGTTAGACAATCGCATCCCGCACAGTTCGGATGCGCGACATCCCGTGTCCAGCAAGGTAATTAGAATTGCTCGGTCACGGGGTGATAGCGCCGCCGCAAAAAGTTTCCGAAAATCTGGGATGCTAATTCCGCGCGGGATCCGATCCGGCACGCGTGGAATGGTTAGATTCTTTCCCAGGTCAGTCACGAAACGTTCATCACTGACGCACCAGCGAAAGAATTTTTTCAACGTGCGAATGCGTCCACGGATGGTGTACATGGACAATTCGCGTTCGTACATATCCGCGATGAACTCGTGGACCAGTGTTGAATTGATCGGCTGTGTGTCCAAGTGACGATTGAGAAGCGAAAGAACGTAGGCGTAAAAATCAATCGTGCGTGGACTCAGACCAGCCCGTTTACACTCACCCAGGAATGCGGCGATGTGATCAGTAAGCATGATGTGATTTTCTCCTCTACCAAATTTGAGGGGACAAACATTCGTTAGCCGGATTATACCACCTTCACCATAAGGGGTGCACATGAGACAGAATCAGGAAATCATTGACCCGACCGATCTTAAGAAGTACCGGACGGAATTCCCCAACCTCTACGACGACGCCGATTTAACTGTCTACGAATTCCGGTTGCTCATTCACTACAAACGCGTCGGCACATGCTGGGAAGGCATTCGCAAGACCGCGCAGAAATGCCACATGAGCCAAGATAGCGTCATCAAAGCGCGTCGCCAATTGAAAAAAAAGAAGTGGATCTCCGTCGCTTGGAATCAACCTACCGACACCTATCGCATCACGCTGCGCGATGTGTGGATGAAAAATTTCACCACGTATAACGGCGGGGGTGCTCGTGTGGCGAGCAGGGGTGCTCGTGTGGCGAGCAGGGGTGCTCGTGTGACGAGCAGGGGTGCTCGAAATATCGAGCATAAGAAACAACACATTAAGAAAGAACCATTGAAGAAAGAACCATTGAAGAAACAACAACAACAACCCCGCGACGGCAATGCACGCAAAAGCAAACCTGTTGCTGTTGCTGTTTCAAAATCTAAATCACGCAACCCTGGGTTGATTCAGCATTATGCCGAGCGCATGAATGCACACCTGGGAATTGACCTTAGCGTCGCGTGCCAATTGGCGACGCTATCCCACATCACCGACGCGTACTTACGTACCTGGGAGAATTTCGCCGAGTACAACGCCGGTGAAGCGTACCGCACAAACCACGACGAAACTGCCGCGCCCAAAATTCAATTCCTTGGACCAGGCTTCTACGTCAAACACATTCGCGCCGGCGAAAATGCGCCGTGGTCACCACCAACGAAAGGAGATACGACCCAATGACCCAATTCAAGATTTGGACCGATGGCGCGTGCTCAGGCAACCCAGGAGTAGGAGCTTGGGCGGCGATCATCTGCGACGAGAACGACCAGATCATCACCGAGCTGGGGCAAACCGAGGACCGCACGACGAACAACTTGATGGAGTTACGCGCGGCACTCATGGCGCTCAAATTCGTGGACGACGTTGCCGATGTGGTTATCCGCACCGACTCCAACCTCGTAGTCGGTTGGATGCTGGGAACCTACGACCGCAAGAATCACGGATGCCGAGCCATCGCCGACGAGATCGACCGACTCATTCAGCACAAGAATTTATCTGTGGAATGGGTGCACGTGGGCGGACACAGTGGCGACGCGATGAACGAACGCGCCGACAAGAACGCCAAGCGACTCATTCAAGCCAGGAAACGCGAACTGCAATTCCCAGGAACACCACGATGAAACCGGTTACGCTAACTCAATCCTCGTTCGCAAACCTGGGTCAACCGCCCGACGACGCCGGCGAATCGCCGACACCGCCGCCGCTGCGTTCGCCCTACCCCGACGCGGTCCAAATGACCGTCATTCTCAAAAGCCGAAAAAGGGTCAAAAAAGGGGGTTCGCGGAATGCCAAAAAAGCCAAAATACCCTAGTTGCAAAGATAGTTGTGGGGGTTTGAGAGGCACGAAAAAGAGCCGCGAGGCATCCCAGTCCAAAAGAGGGCAAATCGTCGCTCTCACGCGTTTGCCCTCGCCGAAGGAAATTAAGGAGTTGCGGGGAAACTTGGGACTATCTGCGACACAGTTCGGAAAAAAGTTTGGACTCTCACGCTCGACGATTAAAACGTTTGAGGGCGGGAGCAGAAAACCCAATCAGCGATTCACCGAGCAGTTTTGGAAGTTCCGCGATATGACACCCAGGACGAGTGTTCGCTTGATTGCCGATTTTGACCTACCGCCGCTCGTCTACGTCGAGGCGATACCGCACCCCTGTCGCGGACACGGAAACTTTTACCTTTGGGAAAACAAGCGACGCGTTTATTGCAAACAGAATAAGGGCGAATGCCGCAAATTGTGGTTGCGTCAGTTGCGCGCCGATCAAGGGCAACCGCAACCCAGGAAGTCAGGAAAGAGAAATGTCAAAAGTAAGCACGCTCTATCACGTCACGCCAAACACGCTTGACGCGCCGTGCGCCATCTGCGACCGCATACCCAGGTTTTTGTACACCTTGCGCGATGCACTCACCATACCGCCGATCCCGCGATGCTACAGTTGCGCCAACAAGTTTACCCGGCGCATGACGTATCGCAAGACCTTGAAACCCCTTGCCGAGGTCCTTCAGCACATGCTGATTCCGACCAGGCGAGTACATTCATTTCATCGAAAGGAGTTGCATGCTTGACCTACTTATCACGCTTGCCGCCGGATGCGTCGTCATCCTGGGATTCGGCATTCACCATTTTCTTACCCACGCCGGCGAAGACCGGCGATGGACGAAAGGGGAGTAACGATGGAACCGGATTACGAACGAGATCGAGGGCGCGCCGTCGAGTGGGCGCGGAATTTATTAGCCGCGACCGACTGGGTTGTGCTCGATCTTGAAACGACTGGGTTAGCCGACGACGCCCAGCCGGTTGAAATCGCGGTACTCAATCATCGCGGCGAAACCTTGCTGGATACGCGCGTGTGTCCGAGCGTTCCCATCGAGAAAGACGCCACGCGTGTACATGGTATCACGAATGTGAGTCTCAACGATGCGCCGATGCTCCATGATGTGTGGGAACAACTTGCCAACGTGATGCAGGGCAAACGCGTGATTATCTACAATGCCGCCTATGACAAGAGTGTGCTCGAGCAGGCGCGGCAGATTTTCAATTTGCCCGAATTGCCGGCAAGCGGATACGATTGCGCGATGGTCTGGTATGCCCAGTACTATGGACAATGGAACGACTTTTTTCAGTCCTACACGTGGCAACATTTGTCCGGGGGAAAGCACACCGCATTGAGCGATTGCCTGGCAACCTACACCCTAATTCAAGAGATGGCGCAGTACAACAACGGCGAGCGATGGCTTGCCGAGATCGAGCAGGCAACATGACCATACCCTCGCTCAGCCCGAATCGTTTGACGATCATCCCAGGACGCGCCCAGAATGAGGAAAAATGCGGGGGATGCCAACGGACTATCGAAGTCAACCAACCGATGTTTGAAATTTGGAAAGGCAAGGTATTTGAACGACGCCTATGCCAGAACTGCAATGCACGCCGAAAAAAAGGAGAATTGAAATGACCACCAACTTACTCGACGTACGCAAATTCGCTTTTCTGTTCTTGCTCGTTGTGGGAGTGCTACTAACGACTCAATGGGTGCACGGATGGACGACCAATGGAAAGTTCGGGGCAGATGGGCAACCAATCGGAGATTTTGACCATCCCGCGAATGATTGCGGGAACAACTGGTATGCTAAGTTATTCCCGCATCCACTTACAGAGCAAGGTCAATGCCTCGGACAGGTTCGCAAACAAGATATGGACGAGGCACTCCAACGCCGGCTAGAGCAGACCAAGACCGACCCCGGCGACGAGGAAGGACTAATCCAAGCGATGAGCGATACGCTTGACAATATGTGGACGGTGATTCGAGAAATCTTGAGCAAGCCGCACTAACGCACGCCCAGGAAACGACGCGCTTGCCGGAGCAATCCGGCGAGCGCGTTCCCTCTGCCATCTGTCAGACCCAACCCCATACTGATACGAATTGGGATAGACGGACGTTCACCCCGCGCCACCGCCCCCGGTTCATCACGCAAGCCACGCGGCGCAGTATTCGCCGGCGGTTTGACAATCACCATAACAGATAGCACCCCGTACATACTTGGAATGGGGTGAAACTCGACGACACAGCCGCCCCGAATCAAAGCCGCTAGTTCGTCAACCGCATCGAGTATCAAGACTTTCTTCGATTCGTCCCCACTTGCCGAAGGTACCACTGTTTCCATTTCAAACACTCCCCTTGAATGTGTGTGTTAGTGCGATTATAGCACAAGTATTCTACTCCCAGCAAGCCCCCAATTTCTCGCCCCCGCGCCCCTCGCCGGTTTTTTGATTTTCACCTTTTGCGCTGGCGATACTTGCAAGAGGAAAGTATTTACACACCCAGGTTTTTGTTGTGTTTGTTCGGGGGGAAGTCTCCCCCCGGCGGGAACGAGCGAAAAAACAGCAAGGACGCGCTCCGCGCGATTTTCTCATTCTGTTTTTTCTGCGTGTTCCCGCACCCCTCTCTGGCTTGTCCACGTCGCTTTTTCGCCCAGGTTTGACGACTGGGTTTTGCGCTTCTCTCTTTCTAAGGACGTTCTCGCTTGCACTCGAACAATTCATTTTGTTGTGCTTGTTGTTGTGCTTGTTGTTGCTTTTACCAGAAGGGGAAGGTTGGCGGTCGTGGTCAGTGATCGGTTGCCCGCGTGCGGTTGTCTTTCTGGAACGCGCCGGCGTTGCGCCGGACCCCTCGCGTGCGCGTGCCGGGATGCCCCTGGGCTTGGTTCATATCCCGTAGCGTCCCGTGCCATCGCGCATTGCGTTTGTTAAAGTGAACGCAATTATCGCACGGGGCGTCAAGGGTGAAATGAACAAAAAATTTTTAACTTCTAAAATTTTTTGCCCTTGACGCCCCGTGCGAAAACCGAATTGCACTTTAACAAATACGCTTTGCGCGAATAGGCACTCTGGACGAGTCGGGAATTTGAACAGCGGCCCTACGGGGCGTCCGGCTTGCGTGCCGCGAGGTCAGAGGCGCACTAAACCGCCGCGCGTCAGATCGAACAAACCGCACATAGGGCGACCTTTCTGTGCGGGCATCTTGCTTGTGATTGCAAACGCTTACCAGTTAGGCAAGGGGAACGACAGTGTTGACTTGTCCACTGAATCGCGGCAGACCTGGGAAAGCAACAAGCCGAATAAAAAACACGCCCGCGAGTGTTCAAAGCACTCGCAGGCGAAATCACACACACAAGGAGACACCCCGTGTGCAACTCGACTTTACCACAAACCGCAAACGCCGTCAACCTCTGGGATTTGATCGTCTCGATCTATCCCGCGTTGCAGAAACTTACCCGCCGCATCACCTACTATTACGGTTGGGACGACGATCCCGACGATCTCTTGCACGAGCAAATTCTAGTCGCCTACAAACACTTTGTCGGCGATAATCCCCGGTCCCTTGCCGGGTTCATCACCAAGGGCTTGCGTTTCCGGCACTTCGCCAGTTGGCGACACCACAAACGACAGGTCCCGTTTTGCCATTTCACCGACGACCAAGTTGACAGTCTCGCATCCTACACGATTGACGACGATGAGCAAATCAAATGGATGGACGAGCAGTTAGATCAACTCTGCGAAGACATTTTAACCAAGACGAAACTGATCGTCAAGCCAAATTCGGCGACAGCCCAGGGCACGGCGCAACTCCTGGGAATATTTGCCAAGAGCGTGAGACAATCCCAGGGCATCGGCGTCACGGAATACGACGACGCCCCGAATCTCTACCGCGCCAAAGAGACTCACCGCGCCGAGAAAGCCGTCAGGGTCCCACGCCGACAAATCCTTGACCACGCGGCGGCAGAAATGGGGATAAACGCCTACAGCGTCAGTGACCGCTTAGAACATCTCCGCAAAGCCACCCAGCACGTTCTAGCCGAACGATAACAAACAAATCGCCCGGATGCTCGCAAGAGCATCCGGGCATCACAAGGAGATAAAACCATGACCACCGAAGAAACCCGCGCCATCGTCGCCGTCCTGCAAACACTCAACGAAACACCGCAGGGAGGTCCCGAAAGCGCGATCTATCTCGCTCTGGGCGCAGACTTGGATTTGTGGCACACGATCAAAGCCGCCTTGATCGAAACGAACCTAATTGACGAAAATCACAACTGGGTTACAATCACGCCCAATGGCAAGGAAGCGATTGCCCGCATCAATGCCGTGATTGCAAAACACGCAACCGTCACCGTTAAGGAGAGCCAACCATGAACAAGCAAGACGCAATTCAAGATTTGCAAAATCAGGTTTTCCGAATGCGCGACCAGTTTGACAGCAGTTCGGGCGCATTCCTGGGATTTACGCTTGCTTGGGAATCGTTACGTCTCGTGTGGTATGCCGCGCGTGGCGAAAACGACGATGCACGAGGAAAATTCGAGCTGGTGAAACTCGCATTTGAGGACCTGGAAAGGTGGATGATAAACTATTCCCGCGTTCCGCGACCTAGGGACTAGGGGAACGCTCGCCCGGATGCTCTTGCGAGCATCCGGGTTTTTTTTAGTACCGTGTGCCTTCCCTCCCCGACCATCCCCAATTTGTGCCAAAAAAATTTCTGCCACTTAAACTGTAAGTGGCAGATAATTTTTTTCAAAACAAGGTGCGGCACAATCCCCCAAAGATTTGTTAGCATCGTCTAATTTTTTTCTTCGCCGCGGCGAGCTAGGCGCAAATTAGTATCGCCTTACAGCAAGGACAGTTGGACAGAATCCGCAACCTGGGGAGCGCCGCGCGGGTCCGGGATCGTGGGACGTGCAAATATCAGATGGACCGGGCAACCGCATTGCACGCACGTCGCGTGCGCGATCAATTCACCGACGACGCTTGCCGCATCGCCGAGGGGAATCGGCAGATGACAGACACCGCATACTGGGTCTGTGCCAATCCAAATGTGACACGCCAGGTTGGGGTGGTCTTCAATGACGCCGGCATAATGCAAGACCAATTTGCCGGTAATGTCGTTCAGATCGGGACGCTTACAGTTTAACCACATCCCGACGCTCCAACCACGACCGCGCGCAATCGTGACACGCAACCATGCTTTGTTGAGTTTCCACGCGCGACACATCCCAGCCCCACATAAGAATAGAGTACTGATATTGTCCGCACAGACAACAGTATATTTTGACCACACCGCACGGCGGACGACTCAGATCGTCAGCCGTGAGCACCCCCGTTCGATTATTGCACACCTAAAGACCCCCACTTGGCTTTGTGCTCCGCCCACTTTGCCCGAAAGGTAAAGACGTGCTTGCCTTCCCGAGCCATCGCCAGGTTCACATCGAACACACCTCGCACGATCTCGTCTTCGCACAACCGCTGTAGCCGCTCGCGCTCGCGTGTTTCTTCATTCATGAGTGCTTGCCGTTCGACCCAGCATCCACTATCCTTGGTGTGCGAATCCTTGTGCGCCTTCATACCGCGCAGATCAGACAGATCGAAAACAGTCTCGCAGACAAGACACTCCCATTTCCCAGATTCCTCGCGCGTTGCCACGAAACCCAGATCCAACGCGACATGCCCGACGAATCGCACCGGGTCTTCCCAATACGCCCGTGATCTACGCCCACGTCGAGCGTGCAAGTTCGTACTGCTTTCCACGACCGTCGCTAATTGTTCCAACCCGACAGCCTTGTAATCCATCACACACCCCTACCGCTTGGATTCTTCATAGTCCAGGATGAACGCATCGAGCGTCACCCGCGTAATGTTGTACACATTCCAGTCATGCGGAAATTCCCGCCAGAGTGAATACGCCCACACGACCGCTTGCGCTTTACGGTTCCGATATTCCACACCCAAGGCGATCAATTTCGCAAACCGGCGCAATTGCTCAATAACCTGGGTGTGCTCCGGCGGCATGGGCTTGACCGCCAGTGTGCTACGCGGTGACATTGACAAAACGATGGTCCGCCGGTTGCTTGGTCAGATACTTGGACACGTACACGCGCACCGCGTTCGAATCTTTGACCAAGGCGAACGAATTGCGCCCGTAGAGATCGAGCGCGGTTTTCCAAAAGACCGTCAAAATGGCCCGTTCAAATTCGGTGTTCATTGCGCCCAGGCGCATCAAACCATGACAATGATACGAGCCGTTGCGATGTTGCTCCGCGACGATGAACGTCGCGACTTGAATTTTCAACGCCTTGCCGACCTTCTGGACCAACTTCACCGCGCGATCAATCGCCAAGATCGCCGATTGCGCCGGCGAGCGATACGTCAACGTGAACCAACAATCGAACTGGAATTTTTCGAGAAAGCCAGCCCACGCGCCTTGTAACTCGGCCTTTTTGCGCCACGCGTGACCCTCGTCTGTGTTCCACCAATCCGCCGGCACATCGCCGATGTTTACTCTCACTGATTGCCCTCTCTTTCTAGGCGCACCTAGCCGGACAAGGATGTGGCTAGGTGCGCCATCCCCGAAGTTTCCCGACCTGTTTCCCGCATCGCGCGACCGCCAGCGTGATTCTGCCGATCGTCGCGCCGTGGGATTGTACGCGTTTAACCTGTGCATTCCGCACCTACTCCCAGGGCAACCTAGTGCCGCTTGCGTCCTACACGACGACTTGAATTAGTTGACTTGCTTTGGCTTCGCTTCGCTCAGCCCTTTTCTTTACCCAACGGCACAATCGCGCGTGTACGAAATTCGCCGAGTGCCATAGAACGAAAACAACGGCGACCGAAACCGCCATTTGTTGACCTTGCATTTTCGTTTTTCCTGTGCGCGGTGCCTGCGGCGGTTCCCCCGGAGGGAACCCACCGCCGCAGGCACGCGCGCGATTCAGTTGTTTACTATCTCCTTCCCAACAGCCAGAGCACCATTCCCCCGATGGATGCAAACAAGGCCGTGCCCAGAATGATGCTCAAGTACTGTTGAAACACTGACCAGCTCAGCATCGTGTTCATTTGACTGATGACCGAGCTAGAAACGTCGGGAAGTGTCATGACCACCTCGCAAACAGATCAAGAATCGCTCCGACCAGGGTACGCCCCACCGTGACAGATAGCATCAAACCGAGCAGGAGTGCTATACCGCCGACCGTCAGCAACGACTCAAGACTACCTAGTGCGTCAGCACCGGAAAAGTTGATGCCGTAATTCATACGGACCTCTTTCGTTCACGTTACGCGCCGTGTCCGAGTACCGCATTTAGCGGCGACCCAGCACGCGCCCGATCGTAGCAAGCAACTGCGGACCGAGACGGATGCCGATTTTCCAAACGAGAATACCGCCCACGATGGACAAACCCATGAAACCGGCGACGGCGGATTGCAAATCAGCCGCCGAGATCGGCACAGCCGCATCGAAATCGAATGGAACCGGAGTAGGCATCGTTTTCACCTCCTTTCTTTCTGTGGAATGACGAACTGAAAGTACACTATCACGCACGCCGGAGCACGGCGCGTAACGCCGAGAACACGAACGTCCCGCCAATGACCGCCCCAACCAGACCCAGGAGCGTCCCAGGCGCACCGATGGAAAAGAACGCGACCAGCGCCGCTTGAATTTGCGCCTGGGTCAAAGGAATGTTGAACACCATCATTCTCCCACTTGCAAAATACCGCCGAGCAGGACGAACGCCGTCACAAACAGGTACACCGTCAAAGCCCACCACCCCGCATTGATGATAGACAAAGGCATCGAAACTATCACAATGCCCAGTGTGCCAAGCAAGATGCGTTGCTTGCGTTGAAACACGCAGACGAACAACAAGAGAATCAGCACAGCCCACACCGCGCCGGCGGTTAGCGGCGCAGCAGTTTGCAAATCCCAGTAGAAATTGACCCCAGGGATCGGGGTTGGGGTTGGAGTCATTAAGCCATCGCCTTACGCACGTACATCCCAAGCAACATTGCATTGCGCTTGTTAGACGCCAAAAATAACTTTTGCCATTCGTCCGCCGCAAGTTCGTATCCCAGAACGATACCCACGACGAGAGTAAGACCCAGGAAGAATACCAGTTTCATTTTGCCACGATGCGAATATCGTTGACGGCGCAGTACGTTCCGTTCGACACACCTTTGCCGTTGACCCAGATTTCCCGGACGTAATCCACGTTGACCCGCCAGCAACCCGCACCGTCAAACCACATGCCATTGGAAGGGGTTGGCGTTGCCGCCGGCGTCACCACCCCCGGCGTCGCCGTGATCGGCACGTAGACAATCCGCGTCGTCTCATTCGACGTTGCCCCCGACGCGCTCGATCGTGCTTTTGTCGGGACCATCACGAACGGACGCTCGTATACGCGCACATCGCCGGTACAACGGACAGCCGACTCATTGACCCATTGCCCTTGGACCTCGACCATACCGCCCCGTGCCGCCGTCCAGCCGCCGACGCGCAACATGGCGTCGCGCGGAATAATCAACTTGTCGTCGAGCGCAACATCTTGATTCGCCCAGCAGGTCAAATTACCCGTACTCGGATTGACACCGGTGCCGATTGTCTGCACCGCCGACCCAGGGCGCACCGTGCTCGTGGGCGTTACCACCGGCGTTGCCGGAGCCGCAATCGAGCGCACCGTGATCGTCGCGCGAATCGGCGAGGGAATCGGGGTGGCCGGCTTGCCGATCTCCGAGATGCCGCCCATCGGATTGGAAAAGGCTTTCAAAATAAACCACAAGCCGACGAGCACAATCCCAATGACGAACAGCCCAATGAACTTACGCCGCCCTTCAAAACGTTTTTCCGGACGCGTTTGCAATTTTTCCGGCGCGGCCGGAGAATCAGTTTGAGTATTCATGTCATTTCATCATGGGGTCTGCATAGGGCAATTGAGTTGATTCCGCACGTGCCCGCAAGGTAAAGATGCGTCGGGATCCCGAAATTGCCTTGACTTCTTCGGTCAGCACTTCGAGAATACCGCCATCGTCCGCCGGGATAAAGCGGTGATCGTACTTGTTGAAAAGCGTCTCATAGCCCCGAAACAGAAACCACCCTTTCATATTGGAGACGTCGAGCCAATCGTACAGCCACAGCTTGAACAACCAGAGATCGAGCCGCCGCGCGCACGACACTGGGCGCATGCGCCGATCGACCTTGTAAACACTGGGACTGATGAAATAGCTACCCAGTTTGCGAAAGAATGCGCCGTAGCCCCGATACCCTTTGGCGCTTGCCCGCGCATCGGCGAAACTCCAACCCTCGTCCAGGATAACCACCGTGTTGACGCAGGACGGCACATACGGGATAAAATCCTCGTCAATCGGAAAGTTGGCGAACACGCCGCGCACGAGTCCTTGCTCATAGAGCCACCGCGCGAGCGCGACACTCAGCAGGGTCTTGCCGCCGCCCAGGCGACCTTCGAGAGCGAGCAAACGCCAAATGATAAAGTTCTCGATAAAGTCACCGCCGCTGATGAAATCAAACCCCGCTTTAACCACCGGTGAAAATACTCGTGATGAATTTGATCACCCAGTAGAGGCACAGCAGAATGAGGATGCCGAGCATCAACACCCAGGTATCCACGTCGCCGAAAATGAGCATTCTATTTCTCCCCAATGAAACCGTAGTACTTGTGCAAGTACCAACCCAGACACACCGACAACAAGACAATCCCCAATGCCGAGAGATACGTCATCGTAAACATGATGCAAACTCCTACCGACTCCGCAAACGCGTAACCAGAAACACGAACAAGAGCACGCTCGAGGCAATCGAAAGCGACGGAATGAGATCAAACCCGGCAAACGAGAGTTCATCTACCGATACGAGCGGAATGCTCAAACACAGTTCCACATCCGAGAAGACCTGGGTCACTTGAGACGGCAGACACGCCGACATCGAACGGTTGGACATGCCCACGACCGCCACCTGTGGGTTGGTGTTCCCGTTCAGGTTGACCGGAATCATTGGATTTTCAAACGTACTCGGATTGAAATACGGTACCGGCGTTCCCAGGGACACCGCCGAGCGTGCGGCGTTCCCCGAAATCACCGTAGCCCCAGGTAGAGGCGTCGGACCAGGGGTTGACGTTGGTCCAGGAGTTGCCGTTGCCCCCGGTGTTGGCGTGCCCGACGGCGTTGACCCGGTTGTGCCGATCGCCTGCACGTCATCAATGTAAACCGTGCACACATCTACGATACTGGGATGCAACCGGATATAGTGATCGCCAGCCGGCAAGTTCGAGAAATCGGTCTGAAACCAGAGATTCGCTTGAGTGTAGCCGCCCGTCCACATCGTGGTAACCGTGTTCGGATTCGAGACCAAAATCAACTCGATCAGCAAGCCGCAAACTTCGGTCGCTGTGCTCCGACTCATTACCCGCAAAGACCAGGTTTGCGTCGCGTGAACGGCCAGACTATCATAGACGCACGCGTTGCCCGTTGTGTAATCGAACCGCATCGAGCCAGCCGCGCCGTATCCTACCGAACTATCGTACCCGCAATCCGGATCCCCCGGCGTCCAGGGCGCAGTCCAGCCGGTTGCGCTACCGTCAAAGCCGCCGTTGTACGGCGCATCAATCCACGCGCTCGCCTTATGTGTCCCACCGAGAACGATTAGACTTGTCAGCGCCACCAACACCAGGGCTATCTTCACCATGTTGACCAGAACCCCCCTTACGCATCCAAGGCGGCGGTTCATAACCCTTGTCGCCCTTCTCATCGTCGTCGTCGTTGTCATCGTCGCCGTCATCCTCTCCCGCGTGATCTTTGGCATACTTTTCGCCGTCCTTGCCCTTGATTGTCCGCGTCACCATCAAGATACCGCCATCCTTTGCGGTGATCTTCTGGGTGTGCCGCACGACCGTATCCCCGACCGTTTTAGCGGACGCATCCAAAACTCCCTCCAACAACGACAGCCCAATCATGATGACACCCAGGAGTAAAATCCAATTTTGCCCGACCCACCGCGCAACCTGTTTGTCAATCGTGCCGGCATTGATGCCGACGAGTTGACTATCATCAATCATACTGGGTATGCCGGCATGAGGCGTCCGCGTAAGAGTGGGCGTGTTCGTCGCCGCCGGCACATTTGTCGCACTCGGTACAGAGGTCGGGGTATACGTTGGCGTGTTCGTGGGAATCGCCGTAGGCACTCCCGTTGACGTGTTCGTAGGAATCGGGGTGTTTGTTGCCGTAGGAGTCGGCGAACTGGTTGCCGTTGGCGTGTTCGTCGGGGTTGCCGTTGCGGTTGGCGTGTTCGTCAGGGTTGCCGTGTTCGTGGGCGTCGCCGTTGCAACTGCGCCTTGCAAATCCGCATCGTCCGCCGAAATTGTCTGCGAGCCGCACGATTTGAAATAGAACAAAATCGTACCGGCGGCGGCAGTAAAATCATACGTCGCCCACATCGGCGATGAGCTGATCGTTAATTGTTGACCCAGCCCCCCTGCCTGGTCAGAGATGCCAAGCCACATACAGGACGACGCGCCCAAACCTTGGGCGAGCAATCTAAGTTGACCTGTGCCGCCATTCCAAGAAATGGACTGTTGGAGGTATTGCCCGTTGTTCAAGTGGGCGCAGTTCTCATTACCGAGACCCTTGGGGCATTGTGACGCACCAGAGTAAAAACTAATTGTGCCGGTCCCTGTCCAACCAGTCGCGCCGTCAAACGTGCCATTGACCACCACGTTTGCCGCGCTCACCATCGTGACTGATAACCACACAACCACGACCGCGCAGACCAAAGCACGTCGCCATTTCATCGCGGCAACCATCCCAGACCTTGACCGATCAATGCCAGCCCGATCAGCCAAGCCATGATTTTAACCGGCGTCCAGAGTCCCATCGAGATAGTTACTCCCAGGATACGAAAGGAAATGCGGACCGAGGCTTTCATGTGTGCGACGTGGCTTTCGTGAGAATGTGAACCAAATACGCGACGACGAAGACCGCAATCGGCACGCCGATTGTAATTCCAATCGTCAATTGTACTGGTCCCCACGTAACCAGGTCAGCGAACATATTCGTTGGCAGACCGTAATTCGTGCACGTCTCGTTTGAGCCAACCAGACCCGACGACGACGCCATGCACAACAATTGTTGTGCGATCTCACCCGTCCACAAATCACCCATTACCCTACTCCTAAACTTTGCGCGGGGGCGCGCAGTCCTATTTCTTTTTATCGGCCGTCGTGGTTGTCACTTCAGGCGGTCGAGTCGTTGGCGCATTCGAAGCCGGAGGAGTCCAGCGCGCCCCATCACCGGACGCCCCGGCGAAACTACCCGCCAGAGGTTGCACGTCCTTGAGCGTCATCACAACGCCGTCGCCGAATTTCGCTTTTTTGATGCTCGTCACCGTAGCGACGACATCGCTTTTCTTTTCCGGTTGATAACCACCATCGCGCATTTCACCGCGTACCAAGCCCGCTGTTTCGTCATACAGTTCGAGCGAGATCATGTTAATGCGCTCGCCGTTCTGTTGTCCCTTGAAATCCCAGGGCCGTACGTTCATCACCATTCCGCGAATTTGCATTTGTCTGTCTGTTCCTTTCTTTTGTTCACGCGCCCCCGCGCAAAATAAAAAACGCGACAATCTCTTACGAGATCGCCGCGCATTCCTGCTCTAGGCGAAAAAAAATTACTTGTTAGATTCTAAACCAGAGCCGAGCACCTTATGTACTACGCGCACGTCGTTGCGGTCCGCGTTAATATGAACTTCGACAATCAAGGTTCCCACAAAGCCGGGAATCTTCATAAGGCTTTCGATCACTGTCCGGATAAAGGTTAGTGCATTCGCCAAACCCCCTCCCGCTTTCTGCCCCTCTGCAAAAAGCAAACCGCCGCACAAACGTTCGTGCAATGTTAAAATACTATAAGAATGTGATTTTTGTCAAGTACCAATTTGGTCATAGGGCAAAAGTCAAGATTTCCTTACTTTTATCCTATTCTTCCACACACGCCAAACACAGCACCCAATCCGTCTCAAAATTTCCTGTTCCCAGGTTCGCGGTTGAGGAACGGCATATAGTTTGATGTAGGCACATCCTCCATTGGGCAGCGTATTCAAATATTTTTTTGATGGTGCGCAGCATTTCCGGCGTGGGCATGATCACACGCCAGCGATCTTTCTTCTCGTCCCAGGTTTTGATCGCGCCGCGCTCAAAATCGGTCTCAAGGGCTTGTTTTTTCATGTCTTATCTTGTTCGATAATAAGACAATGGAGCGCAAAAGTCAATGATTTCGGGGTAAAAGCGCCCCAGGATGACCCAGTTTTGTCCTATTTGGTGTGTTACATTAAGTAGTGGCAGGGATCATTCTAGCTGATGGTAACCTAGGATTAGTGAACAGTAGAGTATTAGCAAATTAGTCAGTTTAACGGGGCGGCGGATCAGCCGCGAGGTCGAGCCGCGAAGCGAGCGAGACCGAGTCGGCTGCATCCGCGTGTTCGATGGCGCGCAGCGCCGAGAACAGCGGATGGTAATCCGCCGCCCCGTTCGAGCGGCGCGAAGCGTCCGCCCGAACTATGTCTTATGCGGAAGAATTTCCGCATAAGATGCCAAACGGGGGTTTATACAGACGAGTTCGCCACCACCACCACCGACGATTGCTCAAGCTCGATGCTTCGTGAGACGCAGGTAGTTTGCATCCAATGCCAATTAGGACAGAGATTCTTGACCGGGAATCAATTGTCTGTTTCTAACAACTGTCCAAGACGTTGGGCTAGTGGAGGTACATGTGTTTGAATCGTTTGCCAAAGCAATTCGTCATCCACAGCATCATAGCCGTGAATGATCCGATTTCGCATCCCCACGATTCGGCGCAATTCAGGAATCAACGTGGACAACTCGGAGTCTTCGATTTCAGCTTGATTCAGCGCTTCGCCAATGATTTCAAACTGTCGCTCGACCGCCGAACGGACCATGAGGTTTTGTTCGTACTCGGCGAACGTGCGGTTTACCACAAATGACTGAATGGCGCGACAGGCGTTCAGCGCATCAAGCAAGCGTTTTTTTACTGTCGTCTTCATAAATCACCTGGGCAGTCCGTTCAACTTCAGCGCGGAAGTAGGGATTGCGTATCGCGCGCTTGGTCAGAACATCCACTGGACGCTTGAAGAGATTTTCGAGCGCTTCCGCAAAATCGAAATAACGGTCGGGGTAATCCACGGCTCGAGTATCAGCGAACTCAGCGATAAAATCCAGGTCGCTCGTTGCGGGCACGAACGCACCGGTCGCCGCCGAACCAAACAGTTGTAATTGACGGACGCGGTATCGGCGGCACAACTCGGCCAATGCCGAATGCTGTTGCTCAATTTCACGGATCATTCCAACGCTCCTTATCTGTTCCACTGATTGTATTCTACCCCAGGAAATTCATAATGACAAGAGCCGATAAAAACAAAAAGCGATTCTGAAAAATCAGGAATCGCTTGCGAGAGTCATCGACCGTCTCGGAAAAGTGATTTTTCGCATGT
Organism: Chloroflexota bacterium; assembly: GCA_016219275.1. Classification (NCBI taxonomy): domain Bacteria; kingdom Bacillati; phylum Chloroflexota; species Chloroflexota bacterium. The sequence goes on along the minus strand of JACRBM010000059.1, from coordinate 768 downwards.
CTTAACCCCGACGACTACCTTTCAATCCACGCTCCCAGTGAAGGGAGCGACGCGACGCCCTTTTGCGTTTGCGGTCGCGTGACGTTTCAATCCACGCTCCCCATGTGAGGAGCGACTCTCGTTCCAGTTCAAGTGCTCCATCGCGTACGCGTTTCAATCCACGCTCCCCATGTGAGGAGCGACATCGGGATTGCCTTAGCCGAGATGATGGGAAAATGTTTCAATCCACGCTCCCCATGTGAGGAGCGACAGTTCCTTGCTCGGTGGCTTCACCTTGTCCGGCTGTTTCAATCCACGCTCCCCATGTGAGGAGCGACCATTCTGGAGCGCCGTTCCTCCAGACGTGACCTTGTTTCAATCCACGCTCCCCATGTGAGGAGCGACGAGCCGACCACCTTGACCCCGCGCTCGGTCAGCGGTTTCAATCCACGCTCCCCATGTGAGGAGCGACCGACGAGCAGCTTGCCGCAATCGAACGATTCGTTGTTTCAATCCACGCTCCCCATGTGAGGAGCGACCCTCGCCAGCGATGGGACAAACCGTTTTTAATCAGTTTCAATCCACGCTCCCCATGTGAGGAGCGACTCGAGAAACGAGAACTCACGAAACACAAGCGTCGTTTCAATCCACGCTCCCCATGTGAGGAGCGACGCACGCGCGTGGGTGCGCTGGCGCCCAGCGCAGATGTTTCAATCCACGCTCCCCATGTGAGGAGCGACGTGGGGCTAATATCACTGACGTGAGGTCACAATGTTTCAATCCACGCTC